>JAOTYQ010000040.1 GCA_029861725.1 Acidimicrobiia bacterium
CGAGTGGGACGAGATCGCGCAAGTGATCGAGGACTCGTACCGGTGTATAGCCTCGAAGAAACTGATCGCAGAGCTCGACGCCCGGCACGGCTGATCGCCCGAGATCCCTGCCGAGCTCGGCTCCAATCCGGAGGGTGTCGGTGTTGTCCAGAGTCACCATGACCGTGCTGCGGGGGTTCTGCATGGGGGCGGCCGACGTCGTCCCCGGGGTCTCCGGTGGGACGGTCGCGCTGGTGTTCGGAATCTACGAACGGCTGCTGCACAACGTCGGGCTCGGCGCGAAGGCGCTCGGCAACATCGTCAAGGGCGACTTCGCCGGGTTCCGTTCGAGGTTCCTGGCTATCCAGTGGGTGTTCCTCCTTCCCCTCGCCGTGGGCGTGCTGGCGGCGATCGGGCTGCTGGCATCGGTCATCGAGGGCCTCCTGCGCGACCGCCCCGAGGAGATGGCCGGGCTGTTTTTCGGCTTGGTGCTCGGGTCGATCGTCGTGGCGTGGGGTCAGCTGACGGCCCGAGCCAACCATCTCGCCGTCATGCTGGCGATCGGGCTCGTCGCCTTCGTGCTGCTCGGCTTCCAGTCGGGCCCGGCGGTGTCGCCGCCAACGCTGGCCTACCTGGGGGCCGGGGCGATCGCGATCTGCGCCATGATCCTGCCGGGGATCAGCGGATCGTTCCTGCTGCTGATGATGGGCATGTACGCCGCCGTCCTCGGAGCCGTCCACGATCGCGACGTGGTCGATGTCGGCGTGTTCGCGCTTGGGGCCGTCGTCGGTCTGGCGCTGTTCTCGACCGCCCTCAACTGGGTACTGGCCCGCCACAAGGACCTGCTGCTGGCCGGCCTCATCGGGCTGATGATCGGATCGTTGCGAGTGCTGTGGCCGTGGCCCCACGGTGTCGGCCTCATCAGCGAGGAAGCCGACGAGTCGATAAGCGGCACCGGGCTCGGACTCCCCGAGTCCGGCCAGGTCGCCCTGCCTGTCCTGCTGGCCTTGGTGGCGTTCGCGGTCGTGGTCGGGATCAGTCGGGTGGCCGAGCGTCAGACCAGCGAGCCGTCGCTGGCCCGGATCTGATCGCTCCGTCAGCCCAGCCGGTCACTCCCATTCGATCGTGCCGGGCGGCTTCGAGGTGATGTCGTAGGCCACCCGGTTGATCCCCTCGACCTCGTTGATGATCCGGTTCGACATCCGCTCCAGCAGCTCGTAGGGCAGTCGGGCCCAGTCTGCGGTCATCGCATCGTCACTGGTGACGGCCCGGATGATGATCGGGTGGGCGTAGGTTCGCTCGTCACCCATCACTCCGACCGATTTGATGTCGGCCAGGACGGCGAAGGCTTGCCAGATCTCCCGGGCGAGGCCGGCGTCCTCGATCTCGTCGCGGACGATCGAATCGGCGTGTTGGAGCACGGCTACCTTCTCCGGGGTGACCTCGCCGATGATGCGCACCCCGAGGCCGGGTCCGGGGAACGGTTGGCGCCAGACGATCTCGTCGGGGAGGCCCAGCTCCGATCCAACCTTGCGGACCTCGTCCTTGAAGAGGTTGCGAAGCGGCTCGATCAGCTTGAACTGCAGGTCGTCGGGCAGGCCGCCAACGTTGTGGTGGCTCTTGATCTTGGCTGCGGTGTTGGTGCCCGACTCGATGACGTCGGGGTACAGCGTGCCTTGCACCAGGAAGTCGGCGTCGGTGAGTCCCCCCGAGGCCTCCTCGAAGACCCGGATGAACACCTCGCCGATCGCTTTGCGCTTCTCCTCGGGGTCGACCACGCCCCGTAGGCGGTCGAAGAACCGGTCGCCCGCCCGGACGTGGATCAGCTCGATCCCTTGATGGCGTTGGAACGTATCGACGACCTGCTCGGACTCCCCGCGCCGCATCAGCCCGGTATCGACATAGACGCAGGTCAGTCGGTGCCCGATCGCCCGGTGGACCAGCGCGGCGGCGACCGCCGAGTCGACTCCACCCGACAGCCCACAGATCGCCCGGCCCGGCCCCACCTGCGACACGATCGCATCGACCGACGAGCCGATGATCGATTCCATGTTCCAGGTCGGCTCGCATCCCGCGAGCTCGTGGAGGAACCGGCCGAGTAGGGCGGTCCCGCCATCGGTGTGGACGACCTCGGGGTGGAACTGCACCCCCCAGATCCGCCGCTGGTCGCTCTCGAGCACGGCGACCGGGGAGTTGGCGGTGCTGGCCGTGGCCCGGAAGCCGTCGGGCACCACGGTTACCGCGTCGAAGTGGCTCATCCAGACAATGCTGCTCGGAGCGGAGTCGACGCCGACCCCGAGCGAAGTCGAGGCGTCGGTCCAGGTCAGGGTGGTGCGGCCATACTCGCCCCGAGCGTTGCGGCCCACCTCCCCGCCGAGCTGCTGGGCGATGAGCTGGGATCCGTAGCAGATGCCGAGGAGCGGGATACCCAACCCGTAGATCGCCGGGTCGAGGCGGGGCGCCCCCTCGACGTGCACGCTCGCCGGGCCGCCGGAGAGGATGATGGCGGCCGGGCGGCGCAGCTCGACCTCGGCGGCTGAGATGTCGGGCGGAACGATCTCGGAGTACACGTTCAGCTCACGGACCCGACGGGCGATGAGCTGGGCGTACTGGGCGCCGAAGTCGACGACGAGCACGACCTGGGTGGGAGCGGCCACGCCGGTCATGAGCCGGACACGATCATGATGTCGGCTTTCTGGAGCTCCTTGATGGTCGGGTAGCCGAGCGTCGCCATCGCTTTGCGGAGGCCCCCGAAGATATTGAGCCGACCGTCTGGCTCGGTGGCCGGTCCCAGCAGGAGCTGCTCGAGCGATGCGATCTGCTCGACGGGCGCCCGCCGCCCCTGAGGGAGGTTCGGATGGACGACCGACGCCGGCCAGTGCCAGCCACGACCTGGTGCCTCCTCCGCCGAGGCCAAGGCCGACCCCATCATCACCGCATCGGCCCCGCAGGCGATCGCCTTGGCGATCTGACCGCCGGTGCGGAACCCTCCGTCGGCGATCACCTGCACGTAGACGCCGGTCTCGTCGAGGTGCCTCATCCGAGCGGCCCGCACATCGGCGATCGCGGTCGCCATCCCCGACCCGACGCCGATGACCTCGCCGGTCGTGGCGGTACTGCCACCGTCGACTCCCACCAGCACGCCGGCTGCCCCGGTGCGCATGAGGTGGAGCGCGGCCGGGTAGCTGACGCACCCGCCGACGATGACCGGGGTCTCCAGCTCCCGAACGAACTCCTTGAGATTGAGGGTGTCGTCGGTCGGCCCGTCGTGCTCGGCCGAGATCACCGTGCCCCGGATGAGGAGCAGGTCGAGCTCGGCTCGGAGCAAGGTGTCGGCCAGGGCGACGACGTGGCGGGGCGAGACGGCCCCGGCGGCGATCACGCCGGCATCGTGGATCTCGGCGATTCGCTTGGTGATCAGCGCCGGGTCGGTCGGCTCTCGGTACAGCTCGCGCAGCCGCTCGATAGCGGCGACAGGATCGAGCGCGCTGAGCTCGATGAGGTGGTCCTCGGCGTCGGGGTGACGGGTCCACAGGCCCTCGAGATCGAGGACGGCGAGCCCACCGAGCCTGCCGATAGCGGCCGCAGTGGCCGGGCTGGTGACCGAGTCCATGGCCGAGGCGAGGAAGGGCAGTTCCAGGCGGTAAGCGTCGATCTGCCACGACAGGTCGATCCCCTCCGCGTCTCTCGTGGGCCGGCTGGGCAAGAGTCGGAGCTCGTCGAGCCCGTAGGATCGGCGACCCGTCTTCCCCATTCCGATCTCGATGTCGGCCACCAGGCCCTCCTGAGGGTGAAAGAACCAGACTAACGGTGCTCGCCACCCAATCGGGGCTTCCCCCAGCGGTTCTGGCGCCGATCCAGCGGCGCCCGGGCTCGGGCCGAGGGGACGGGCCCGAAAGGGCTCAAGCCGCCCGGCGGAGAGCGGGAGCGAGATCGCCGTTCGGCTCGACGACGACGTCGCCCAGGTCGAGCCAGGCCGCCATCTCGACCAGCGCATCGTTGAGGGTCGAGGCGACCCGGGCCGTATCGACCCCGGGCTCGGCGAACGAGCCCCGGACCCGGAGCAGCCCGGCTTGGCGGTCAGCCTTGAGGTCGACCCGGGCCACCAGCTGGCCGTCGAGGAGGAAGGGAAGGACGTAGTAGCCGTGCACCCTCTTGGCCTCGGGCACGTAGATCTCGATCCGGTACCGGAACCCGAAGAGCCGCTCGGCCCGGGGTCGGAACCAGACAACGGGATCGAACGGGCTGAGCAGCGCTCGACCGGTGATCGTCCTCGGCCGCCGGGCCTCCGGATGGAGGTAGGCCGGCTCGGCCCAGCCTTCGACCTCGACCTGTTCCAGCTCACCCTCGGCGACCAGGTCGGCCAGCAGCGGCCGGGCCTGCGGCATCTTCAGCCGGAAGTAGTCGGCGAGATCGGTGGCGGTCCCGATCCCGTGGCTCCGGGCGCCGAGTAGCAGGAGCTGCCGTTTGGCGTCGACGTCGGGCACATCAGGGGCGCTGAGGATGTCGGAGCGGATGACCCGTTCCGGGAGGTCGTACTCCGTGACGAACATGTTGTTGCGGTTGGCGACAGCGAGCCGGCCGGTGCTGTAGAGCCACCCGAGAGCGATCTTGCCCTTCGATTGGCCCCACCACGGCCCGGTCCTCTCCCCGGGATCCGAGAGGTCCTTGACGCTCAGCGCGCCGCGCTCGCCGACCTCTGCGAGCACCGCCCGGAGGTAGTCGGGGGCTTCCCGTTCCATCCTCACCCCGCGGCCCCACCGGCTCCGGGCCATTCGCCAGCGCAGCAGCGGGTGAAGGTCCTGGCTGGTGATCGACGCCTCGTGGCCCAGGTACTCGAAGTTGCGGGCCGAGCGATAGAGGAAACGATCGAGGGCGGCTCTGTCGTATGGGCCGAGCCGGGCGAGCATCGGGAGGTAGTGACTCCGGCACACGACGTTGACCGAGTCGAGCTGGAGGACAGTCATCCGGTCGAGTGCTCGCCGGAAGTGACGGGCCGTCGTCGCCCCCGGCGGTGGTCGGTCGGCAAATCCCTGGGCGCCCAGGGCAATACGACGCGCTGCGGCGAGCGAGACCCGTTTGGTCGCCGTCATCGCTCAGCCGGTGCTCGTCTCAGCAGCCAGTTTCTCGAGCACGTCCCGAAGGCCGCCGGTCTTCAGGTTCTTCAGGACCGTCCCGGGCGTCGTCTCACCGCGCTCCCACTCCATCCAGAACGCCAACAGCTTGGCGGGATCAGGAACTGGTTTGTCCATCGTGGCAGCGTACCGGGCAGGGGGCACGGGACGAATCGTGGTGTGCCAGCATGGTCCGGTGCTTCGATCGTTCCTGGAGAAGATCACCCGCGGGACACAGCTGCGGGAGTCGGGACTGCCGACGTCGTCGAATCGGGCGTCGTCGTTCCACCTGTTCTGGGACGTGCCGCCCGAGCCACTCGCCGAGGTTCGAGCCACGATCGAGGTCATCGAGCCGCCGACCGTCGAGCGGCTCTACTTCTGGGCGCTCCAGGCGAGCTTCGAGCATGGCGGCCTCGGGACCGGCGGGGCGCACTTCGGACTGCAGTACCACCCGTCGTACCCGGAGGCCGGGGCGGTGAACTGGGGTGGCTATCACAAGGGCGGTCGGGTGCTCGACGGCTCGGACTCGGCGCTCCCGTCAGCCCTCGACAACCCGAACACCCGCACCTACCGGTGGCACCCCCGACGGCGATACCGGTACCGGATCTACCGCTCGCCGGACCGCGGCTGGCGGGGCTCGGTCACGGATCTGACCACCGAGACCGAGACGGTCGTGCGGGATCTGTGGGTCGAGGGCGACAACCTCATCGCGCCGATGGTGTGGACCGAGGCGTTCTGCGACTGCGGCGAGCCGTCGGCTGCTGTCCACTGGACCGACCTGGAGGCGGTGACCGTGGCGGGTCAGGCCCACCGGGTCACGGCGGCCAGGGTCAACTACCAGGCTTACGCCGAGGGGGGCTGCACGAACACCAACAGCAGCGTCGACGGCCACGGGTTCGTCCAGCGGACCGCCACCGAGAGGAACACGAAGAGCGGGTCGACCCTCCGCCTCCCCCTCGACTGACGGTCCGGCTCGGCGGCAGGGCCGTAGGTCCTCTGGCGGCAGGCCCTCCTGTCGAAATTTGTTGCCCTGTCCCCCTCACAGGGGGGTGGGGCCACGAATTTCTGGCGGAGGGCCGTTGGGCGGGAGACGGCCGGAGTCACTGCGCCCGGAGGGTCAGGCCGACGGTGTCGTTGAGGATGGTGAGGTTCGGTCCGTCGATGGTGTAGGTTGCCTGGCCGGCCAGCACGGCCTGCACCAGCGAGCGGTACTCGTCGAGCTCGGCTGGGCAGTCGGCAGCCGGGTCGTCCACGGCGATCGGTCCGAACTGCAGCTCACCGTCGCCATCGACCGGGCCGCCGATCGACCCGTCCGCTACTTCGACCGGAACGGTGAACGCGGCGCAGCCGTCGAAGCCGCTGATCGACGAGTCGTCGTTGAACACGAGCGTCGCCGGCTCGTCGACGGCGAACGACGTCGCGGCCTCGCCCTCGAGGAACCCGGTGACTTCCCAGGTGGTGCCGACGATCGGCCGGTCGGGATCGGCGACCGCCCGGTCGACGAGCTCGACCTCGACATCGGCAGAGGCGATCATGAGCCGGTCGCCTTCGAGCGCGATCGTGGGATCGGACGATAGCAGCGCGGCGACGAACTCGTCCTGAGCGTGGCGCTCCGGATCGCATCCGATCTCGGTGGTGAACAGGTCGCCGACGACGAGCACCCCGTCGTCGATGCGGTAGGTGCCGCCCATCGAGTTGCAGCCAGCGGCGGCGCCGATGTTGCCGTCTCGGAAATCGAGAGCGATCCGGGTGCCGTCGACCAGGGGCCGCTCGGCACCGCGGTCGGTGACCGAGGTCGACCAGAACTCCCGGCCAGCGACCGCCGCTGGGTCAGCTCCGCCGTCGGTCGGGCCGGACTGGGCATCGCCGTTGCCGCATCCGGCCAGGGCGAGAATGACCCCGGCCGCCGCCACGATCAAGAGAAGTCGTAGTGCTCGCATGTTCCTCTGACGTTTCATCCGCCCGATCCGGTTCCCGAAAACCAAGCGGGACCGACCCGGGCGAAGCCGGATCGGTCCCGTCGTGAGGCTCTGGACTGGCCGGGAGCTACATCATCCCGCCCATGCCGCCCATGCCGCCCATGTCGGGCATCGCCGGGGCGGCACCCTCCTCTTCGGGCTTGTCGGCGATGAGCGACTCGGTGGTCAACATCAGCGCAGCGATCGAGGCGGCGTTCTGCAACGCAGCCCGGGTCACCTTGGCCGGGTCGGTGATGCCGGAGACCATGAGGTCCTCGATCTCACCGGTCTCGGCGTTCAGACCCTGGTTGCCCGAGGCCTCCTCGACCCGCTGGACCCAGATGGCGCCTTCGAGCCCGGCGTTCTCGGCGATCAGCCGGGACGGTGCCTCGAGTGCTCGGAGCACCGACCGTGCGCCGGTGGCCTCGTCGCCATCGAGGGTCTTGATGACGGACTCGACGGCGGGACGGGCCCGGAGCAGGGCGGTGCCGCCGCCGGCGACCACGCCTTCCTCGAGCGCGGCCCGGGTGGCCGACAGGGCGTCTTCGATGCGGTGCTTCTTCTCTTTGAGCTCCACCTCGGTGGCGGCCCCGACCTTGACGACGGCGACGCCGCCGGCCAGCTTGGCCAGCCGCTCCTGGAGCTTCTCCCGATCCCAATCGGAGTCGGTGTTGTCGATCTCGGCCTTGATCTGGTTGACACGGCCCTCGACGTCGGCCTTGTCGCCGGCGCCCTCGACGATCGTCGTGTCGTCCTTGGTGATGATCACCTTGCGGGCGGTGCCGAGCATCGACAGGTCGATGGAGTCGAGCTTGAGGCCGACCTCCTCGGAGATAACCTGGCCGCCGGTGAGGATGGCCATGTCTTGGAGCATCGCCTTGCGCCGC
The DNA here is from genome assembly GCA_029861725.1 of Acidimicrobiia bacterium. GTDB lineage: Bacteria > Actinomycetota > Acidimicrobiia > Acidimicrobiales > SZUA-35 > CADEDH01. Next base: position 7,939 of record JAOTYQ010000040.1, read on the forward strand.
TCGCCGAAGCCGGGTGCCTTGACGGAGGCGGAGCTGAACGTGCCCCGGATCTTGTTGACGACGAGGGTGGCGAGCGCCTCGCCCTCGATGTCCTCGGCGATGATGACGAGCTGCTTGCCCCCCTGCATGACCTTCTCCAGCACGGGGAGGAGGTCCTGCACGGCAGAGATCTTGCCCTGGTTCAGGAGGATGTAGGGTTCCTCGAGGACGGCTTCCTGGCGCTCGGCATCGGTCACGAAGTACGGGGAGATGAAGCCCTTGTCGAACTGCATGCCCTCGGTGAACTCGAGCTCGAGGCCGAAGGTGTTGGACTCCTCGATGGTGACCACGCCGTCCTTGCCGACCTTGTCGATGGCATCGGCGAGGACCTCGCCCACGCTCTGGTCGGCGGCGGAGATGGCGGCGACCTGAGCGATCTCGTTCTTCTCGTCGATCTCCTTGGACTGCTTGGCGATCTCGGCCACGGCAACTTCGACCGCAGCCTCGATGCCTCGCTTGAGGCCCATCGGGTTGGCTCCGGCGGCCACGTTGCGCAGGCCCTCCCGGATGAGGGACTGGGCCAGCACGGTCGCGGTCGTCGTGCCGTCGCCGGCGACGTCGTTGGTCTTGGTGGCGACTTCCTTCACGAGCTGGGCGCCCATGTTCTCGAACGGGTCGTCGAGCTCGATCTCCCGGGCGATCGATACGCCGTCGTTGGTGATCGTCGGGGCGCCGAACTTCTTGTCGAGGACCACGTTGCGGCCCTTGGGACCGATCGTGACCTTGACCGCGTCGGCCAGCTTGTTCACACCGCTCTCGAGCGCGCGGCGGGCATCTTCGTCGAACTTGAGAATCTTTGGCATCAGCTACCTCTACTTGACGATGGCGAGGACGTCGCGGGCGGAAAGGATCAGGAGATCATCGCCCTCGATGGTGATCTCCGTGCCTCCGTACTTGGAGTACACGACGGTGTCGCCGGTGCTGACATCCATCGGGATGAGATCGCCGCTGTCGGAGCGACGGCCCCCGCCGACGGCCAGGACCTCGCCCTGCTGGGGCTTCTCCTTGGCGGTGTCGGGGATGACGAGACCGCTTGCCGTGGTGGCCTCGGCATCGTTGGGCTTGACGACAATTCGGTCTTCAAGTGGTTGAAGGTTCATGCAAAGCTCCGTTTGGGCGTTAGCACTCTCATTGGACGAGTGCTAATGGTATGGGACGCGGCGTTGAAGGCCAACCGTCGCGATCGACTTCTTGACCGACGTTCGCCGAGCGCTCACCGAGGTGGCTCGGGCCGACGATGCGGCAGGATCAGCCCTCGACGATGCCGGCGAGCCGAGGCTCGTCGAACAACACGGACTTCCGGCGGTTTCCGCCGATTCGGTACCTCCCGCGGTAGTCGATTCGGTAACGCGGTGTCGTCCACTGCGGCCATGCTCGATCGCATCGTCAACGACTGGGACCATTGGGTGCGCACGGCTCGGGCGCAACGCCGCCTCGCGGCGTGGGCTCGCACCCACCCTTCGCTCGCTGGCTGGACGGTCGTCGAGCTCCGGGAGCCGCAGGGGTCGCCACGGACCGACACCATGCAGGCCGCGTTGGTCGATCTCGCCCAGAGCGGCGATCAGGAGGCGCTCACCACACTCGTCGTGCAGCTGCGGCCGGGGCTGCTACGTCTGCTCCGCTGGGTCCGGGCATCGGCCATTCGAACCGAGTCCCCCTCCGATACGGAGAGTGAGGTCCTCGGGACGTTGACGGAGACCGTGCTCGACCACTCGCTGCAGCGACGACCACGGCTGATCGCCGCCAACGTCCTGCTCGACACCCGGCAGAAGATCTGGCGAGCTCAGGGTCGGGCGATGCGATCTCGCGACGCGATGGCCCGAGCGGCCTGGAGCGGCGTCGGGGGAGACGGCGGACCGATCGGGCACGGTGAGCGGCCCGAGCTTCGCCCGGATCTGGCCGTCGGTGCGATCGATCTCGTCGGTGATGTCGCCGCCGCGCTTGGCACGCTGCCGGTCACGGCCAGCTCCCGCAGACTGACCGCCGAGGTTGCCTACCGGGCGTGGATCCTCGACGAGCCGAGTGGCGCGATCGCCGCTCAGGTCGGGCTTCGGCCCGACGCCGTCCGGGCCCGCCTATCCCGTCTCCGATCGGCGGTGCGGGCCGGTGAGGGTCGACCTCGCCGCCGTCAGGTGAAGACGATCAGCAGCTGAGGAAGCGCTTCGGGTTCGCGAGCGGCCTCGGGCCTCGGGCGGTCCCGCCGGTCACGGCAGCCTCATCAGCTCGGCGAAGTTGCGGTGGTAGAACCGATCGACAGTGTCGTCGCCTTGGTTGGCGAGGCTGGCGTCGAACCGGCCCTTCGGGTCGCGACCGCCCTCGGCGTGCGGGTAGTCGCTGCCGAACATGTACAGCCGGGGATCGGACTGGTCGATCAGCATCCCGACGTCCTCGAAGGGGTAGGCGGTGAAGCGGAGCTGCTGGCCGATCTGCTCCGACGGCCGGCGGGTGAAGTCCCCCAGATGGGGCTCGGACTTCGCCCAGATCGTCGCGATGTGATCGAGGCGGGTCACCATCGACGGCACCCAGCCGGCGCCGAGCTCGATGCAGGCGCCGTGCAGGCCTCGGAATCGCTCGAGGACGCCGTCGAGCACCAAAACGGAGAGGAACCGCTCGGCACCGTGGAAGATGGCGGTCATGTCCTTCGAGCCGACCACTTCGGCCCCGCCCCGGGCGGTCGCCCGCCCCTCGATCCCGTCGTTCATCCACTCGTCGGGGATCGACAGCCTTCCCGACCCGACGTGGAGCACGAACGGAACCTCGGCGTCGACCAGCCGGGACCAGATCGGGTCGTGGGCCGGATGGCCCGGCGAGCGGCCCCCGGGGGCGTCGGTCCCGAGCCAGGCCAGGCGGAGACCGTCGGCCAGGGCCTGGTCGAGCTCGCGGGCCGACCGCTCAGGGTCATCGAGCGGTAGGGCAGCCACACCGAGCAGGCGAGGATCGTCGGCCACGAAGTCGGCCATCCCCCGGTTGTGGGCTCTGGCTGCGGCGTACCGGACGTCGACGTCGGTCTCGTCGAAGAGGCGGGACCCGGCGAACGACGAGAACACCACCTGGCTCTCGAAGCCGAGGAGGTCGAGCACCTGGCTGCGCTCGGCTGGGTCGAACGCGCCGAGTGCAGCATGCCACTTCGGACCTCTGAGCAGGTCCGGCCCGAGGGCAACGAGCTCATCGACCACTTCGGGGGCGTGGCGCCTGCTCCCCGGCTCGGGCAGGCCGAGCCCACCGAAATACTCGTGATCGTCGGGGTCGAACAGCACCGGCATCCGGTCGGCCATCCCTGGAGCGCAGTACTCGGTCAGGAAATCCGGGAACTCCATGAGGTGGCTGTCGGCGTCGTGGATCACTCTCGCACCCATGGGCCCGACACTACCCACGGCGTCGCCTCGGGCACCAAGAGCGCCCCGCCGTCCACCGGGGATCGGACATCGGCGGGTCAGGTGTCGACGAGGCGGAGGTTCGGGTGGGCGCCACCGTCGAGCGGTGTCGGTCCGTGTTGGCCAAGCCGCCAGTGGGCGGCGGCGGCGATCATGGCCGCGTTGTCGGTACAGAGCACTCGATCGGGAACGTGGGAGGTGAGGCCGGCGTCAGAGGCGGCCGCAGCGAAGCGCTCCCGGAGGCGGGAGTTCGCGGCCACTCCGCCGCCGAGGGCAACCGACTGGGCCCCGGTTCGAGCGGCGGCGCGGAGCGCCTTCGTGACGAGCACGTCGACGACGGCCTCCTGGAACCCGGCCGCCAGATCGGCGTTCCCGGCGTCGGGATGGCGGCGGACGTAGTTGATGACCGCGGTCTTCATGCCGCTGAAGGAGAAGTCCAGGCCCTCATCGATCATTCCCCGAGGGAAGCGGATGGCGTCGCGATCACCGTCGGCCGAGAGCCGGTCGATCACGGGCCCGCCGGGGTACCCGAGACCGAGGTATCGGGCCACCTTGTCGAACGCTTCCCCGGCTGCGTCGTCGACGGTAGCGCCCAGAATCCGGTAGCGACCGGGAGCACTGACCGAGACGAGCATGGTGTGGCCCCCCGAGACGAGCAACACGACCATCGGCAGCGCAATGTCGGGCTGCTCGAGGAAGACGGCGAACAGGTGCCCCTCGAGGTGGTTCACTTCGACGTACGGCACGTCCCAGGCCAGGGCGAGTGCTTTGGCAGAGCTCACGCCAACGAGCAGTGCGCCGATGAGCCCCGGGCCGCAGGTAGCGGCCACGGCGTCGACCGGGGCACCGTCGCCGGTTTGGAGGCCGGCCACGGCCAGGGCCTCGCCGACGACCGCCTCGAGCATGTCCAGGTGCGCCCGCGACGCGACTTCGGGCACGACCCCTCCGAACGGCGCATGGGTCGCCACCTGCGACAAGACCACGTTGGCCAGCACCTCGAGGTCGCCGAAGCCATCGGCCGACCCTCTCACCACCGCCACCGAGGTCTCGTCGCAGCTGGTCTCGATGGCGAGCACGCACCGCCCGGTCACGACCGATCACCTCGGTCGGCACACAGCCGCTCGAGGCGCTCGCCGAGGTCGGGGTCCAGGAGATCGTGGAGCCAGAAGATCGTGGCGTCCTCGCTGTCGGGGTAGTAGGCCGGTCGGGTGGCAACCGCCACCATGCCCAACTGCTCGTAGAGCGAGATGGCCGCCGCGTTCGAGGCGCGCACCTCGAGGGTGATGTTGGTCGCCCCCCGCGATCGGGCCTCGAGGAACAGCTCCGCGCACAGACGCATCCCGACGCCCCGCCGGGTGAACGCCGGGTCGACCGCCAGGAGCATCAGATGGGTAGCGTCGGGGGCGTACATCATCCCACCGAAGCCGACGATGCCGCCCGGCGCCTCCTGACTGCGGGTCGCCACGAGCCAGTGCCGGGTGGCCGGAGGAAGGGCCAACTCCTGGGCCAGCAAGGGACGCGACCACGGTTGAGGATTGGTCCGGGCCTCGATATCGGCGACGGCGTCGAGGTCGCCGTCGGCCAGTTCCCGGATGAGCAACGACGGCGACCGGCGTTCCGGCTCGATCATCATCCCGTCACCGGCCGCGTCTTGACGTTGATCTGGACGTCCGGGTCCCGCAAGTAGCAGGGTGCGATCTCCCGACCGGGCCGGGCCGGCCGACCAGCAGCGGCACCGATCATGTCCGCCGCCGACGGAGCCCTGCCAACGAGCAGCCCTGAGCCGTAGAGCTCGGCGTAGCGGTCGGCGCCGTCGCCAACGACGGTCGCTCCGACAGCCGCCGCGGCCAGATCGTCCGGCCGTCCGACCGTCGCCGGACCGGTGGCGGTCATCCCGTGGTCGAAGCGCTGCTGGAACACCTCGGCCCGGCGAGCATCGATCACCGCTACCAGCGGACGGGATGGTTCAGCCCAGGCCAGGATCTCCAGGCTCGTGATCCCTATGACCGGCGTGTCGGTGGCGAGGGCCAGGGTCCGGACGGTGGCCAGCCCCACCCGGAGGCCGGTGAACCGGCCCGGTCCGACATCGACGACGAACCGCTCGACATCGGAGAACGCGGCGCCGGCCTTGGCCACGGTCCGAGCCAGGAGTGGCGTGAGCTCTTCGGCATGGCGGCGGTCGGTGACCACTTCGTCGGCGGTGACCTCGGCCGGGGAGGCTCCGAGCCGTCCTACCGCCACGCCGACGATCGAGGTGGACGAAGTGACGGCCAAGGTCAGCATGGGGCCACCCACGGACCGAGCGCTGCGACCAGGGCATCGCGCCGCCGCAACCAGGGGCTGCCAGCCAGCTCGATGCGCAGCGAGCGCCGGTTGTCGCAGTCCGGCCCATGCTCGAATCGAAGCTCGATCGACAGCCGGTCCGCCGGCAGGACCGGGTCGATCTTGGTGCCCCACTCGATCACTGTCACGCCGTCCTCCAGCAGATCGGGGAGATCGAGGTCGAGCGTCTCGCCAACGCCGTCGAGTCGGTAGACGTCCAGATGGTTGAGCCGGAGCCGGCCCTCGTAGACGGCGGCCAGGGTGAACGTGGGACTGGTGATCCGCTCCTCGACCCCCAGCCCGTGACCGAGGCCCTGGGTGAAGCAGGTCTTGCCGGCACCGAGATCCCCGCTGAGCACCACGAGGTCACCGTCGGCCAGGCAGACCGCGAGAGCGGCCGCCAGCGCCTTGGTGGCGTCGGGCCCGTCGGTACGGGCCCGGATGATTTCCGATTCCGACACCCCATCGAGGCTACGGGTTTGTACGGTGCCATCCATGAGAGTGGGCCAACCGTGACCGCGACGCGCACCGGAGCCGTGGGCCCCGGCGATGGCCGAACCGGCGCGCCCCGACCCGGCGATATCGAGCTGGCGGCCAAGCGGACCGAGCGGTTGGTTCGTCGCACGCCGTCGATGACCGTCGACGGAAGCGAGCTCGGCGTCGCGGGAACGCTCAGCTTGAAGCTGGAGCTCGTCCAGCACAGCGGGAGCTTCAAGGCCAGAGGGGCGGCCAACTTCCTGCTGAGCAACCGGATCGGAGACGCCGGGGTGGTGGCCGCGTCGGGCGGCAATCACGGCGCTGCCGTCGCTTGGGCTGCCCACACGTTGGGCCACCCTGCAACGATCTTCATTCCCACCATCACCGCCGAGGCCAAGGTCGAGCGGCTCCGGAGCTACGGGGCCGAGATCCACCAGATCGGCGACGTCTACGCCGATGCCCTCGAGGCGAGCCGGGCCTTCGAGGCCGAGTCCGGGGCGACACCGGTCCATGCCTACGAAGATCCAGTGGTCGTCGCCGGAGCCGGCACGACCGGGCGGGAGTTCGCCGAGCAGGTGGGCGCGATGGACACCGTGCTCGTCGCTTGCGGCGGGGGTGGGCTGTCCGGCGGGATCGCAGCCTGGTTCGGCAAGAGCAGGACGAGGGTCGTCGCCTGCGAGACCGAGGGCACCGCGTGCTTCGCCGCAGCCCTGGAAGCCGGGGAACCGGTCGATGTCGCAGTGAGCGGACTGGCCGCCGACGCGCTCGGCGCGACCCGCATCGGCCAGCTCGCGTGGGACTGCCTGCGAGCCTCGGATGCGGGCAACGTGGTCGTAACCGACGACGAGGTGACCGACGCCGGCCGCTATCTGTGGGACCAGTACCGGCTGATGACGGAGCCGTCGGCGGTGGTCCCGGTAGCGGCGCTGCTCAGCGGCCGCTACCGGCCCGAGCGGAACGAGCACGTCGGTCTGGTCATCTGCGGCGCCAACACCACGCTCTGAGCCGGGCCGGCTCAGGCCGATCGTGGGGTCGCGGCCAGGGTCCGCACCGCCCGGGTGACGGCGTGCTGACCGAGGAGGCGGACATGGAGCGGGTCGGCGTCCAGGTGGCCCGTTGCGGCCGCCACGAACGCGTCACCGTCACCGCTCGTGTGGGCCGGGACGATCGCCCGAGCCAGACCATCGTGGGCGGCTCGGGCCAGGAGGTGACACCCGGTCTTGTCGAGTCGTGCGTTGGTGGCGACGATCCCGATAGTGGTGTTGGTCCGATCGCCGGCGTCTTCGGCGAGGTCGGTCGTCGCTCGCACCGGCGGTCCGGGATCGCTGACCGTCGTGCCGTCGTCGATGGCGCCGACGGCGTTCACCGCGACCAGAGCGGACACGACGAGGGCGTCGGTCCGCATCGTGGCGGTGACGAGTCCGCCCGGTTGCACCCGGTCGGGCCCCCACCACTTGCCCACGGTTGCTCCCGTGCCCGCCCCGACCTGCCCGATCTCGAAGGGACCGTCGACCGCCGAGGCGGCCGCCTGCCGCCCCTCGCCGGGGCCGGGGCGAACCGTGCTGTCGCCGACCCCGAGGTCGAACAGGCTCAATCCCACCACGATGGGCACCGCTCCCGATCTGGTCTCGAATCCCCGGCCCTGCTTCTCGAGATGGGCCATCACCCCGTCGGCGGCGCCAAGGCCGAACGCCGACCCACCGCTCAGCACGACGGCGTCGATCTCGGCGACGGTGTTCAACGGGTCGAGCAGGGCGAACTCCCGGGTGGCCGGGGCGCCGCCGCGCACCTCGCCCGAGGCCACCGTCGATGGCGGGAGGATCACCACGGTGGCGCCGGTCTTGGCGACGGCATCGGTCCAGTGACCGACCGCTATCCCGGAGACATCGGTGAGCACCGCCTCACGTTAACTGCTCGAACCGATCGTCGTAGCGGGGCGCGACCCGGTCCCAGCCGAATACCTCCATTTCGGCTGCCAGCCCGGCGGCGGCGGTGCGGCCGTGCTCCAGCTGCTCGACGGCGGCGACGAGGGCGGTGCCGAATCGGCCCGGCCGGTACAGGGCGACCTCGTGCCAGCGCCCGGGGATCAGCTCGGGGTAGGAGAGGCCGGCGGGCAGAACGGGCCGGCACCCGGCGGCGACCGCCTCGACAACGCCGACACCGAAGAACTCGTGCCGGGCGCAGCTGACGACGATGTCGGCGCCGAGCACGAGCTCCCGATAGCGGTCGACGGGGAATGGCCCGACAGCGGCCACCCGGTCGGCGAATCGCTGCACCAGCTCGCGGCGGACCCGACCGGTGTACCGGTCGCCGCTCGGCGGATCCTCGCCGGCCAGCACCAGCCGGAAGTCGAGTCCGGCCGCCACCACCTTGGCCAAAGCCGCCGAGAAGGCGTCGGGGTCCTTGTCTCGCTCCCACCGGTGGGGCCACAAGATGACCGGTGGGGCATCGCCATCGCCAGCGGCGGGCGACGTCCGACAGCCGGCCTCGTCCGGAGGTGAGCGGAAGGGGCGGGTGTGGACGCCGACCGGCAACACGTCGAACCGGTCGAGGACGGCATCGAGGTAGCGCCCGTGCCCGGGTTCGGGGAAGCGGTCGAGGAATCCTGGCAGTTCCCGCGTCACGGCTTCGCGGTGATAGCAGCTGTTGAACACCACGAGGTCGGCGGCGCACCATGACAGCCAATTCCTCAGGGCCGCTTCCTGCTCCTCGGCCCGCCGGCCCGGGTAGACGAGCTGGCTCTCGTGCTGGAAGACGACGACCGGCTGCCGGTCGAGCCATCGGCGACTCAACGCGAGGAGGTGAGCGACGTCGACCATGCCGCTGACGACGACGAGATCGGGCTGGCCATGGTCGGCTACCCACGCGCGGACGGCCTCGGCCAGCGGCAGCGCACCACCCTGCAGCAACCAGCGCCACCGGCCACCGGGAAGGCCGATGATGTCGACGCGATGCCGGCTCCACGACCGGTAGCCCTCGGCCCACTGACGATGGGAGCCGTGCAGCCACGGCTCGACGAGCAGAATACGCACGCCGCTACCGGCGGTACCGGCGCCCGACCCGCTGACCGATCGCCACCGGTATCTCGTAATTGATGGTCTCGAGCGCCGCCGCCAGATCGTCGGCGGAGATCGTCTCGTCGCCCTGGGTGCCGATCAGCACGGCCTCGTCGCCGGCAGCGACAGGGTCGTCGCCGCAGTCCACGAGCGTTTGGTCCATCGTGACGACCCCCACGATCTGGCGGCGCCTGCCGCCGATCAGCACCTCGCCGCCCCGATCCCAGAGGCCCCGCCGGTAGCCGTCGGCGTACCCGACCGGGATCGTGGCGACCGTGGCCGGTCGGGTGAGGGCTCGCCGCTGCCCGTAGCTGAGCGCGTCGCCTGCGTCGAGCCGCTTCACGAAGGAGACCCGGGTTCGCCAGGTGAGCGCCGGGCGGAGCGGGGCTCGGCCCTCGAGTCCCGGACTCGGCGGCAGGCCATAGAGCGAGATGCCGCAACGGACCACGTCGAAGTGGCTTCGGGGGTGGGCGATCGCGCCGGCGGAGTTGGCGGCATGGCGCAGGGGTACGTCGATGCCGCCTGCGTCGAGTGAGTCGAGCACCCCGGCGTAGCGATCGAGCTGGCGGTTCGTCGTCGACGCGGGGTCGTCGTCCTGCTCACCGTCGGCATCGGCGCAGGCGAGATGGGTCCACACCGAGCCCAGCGTCAACCAGGCTGCGGCCTCGATCCGCCGTGCGAGGGGAACGGCATCGGCCACGGCGGCACCGACCCGGTGCATGCCGGTATCGATCTTGAGGTGCACGGTGAGGGCGCCGCCGGCGGCGGCGGCGTCGATCCCGGCAGGCGAGTACACAGCCGGCTCGAGGCCGGCCTCGGCCGCCGCTCGGAACTCGTGGGGCTCGGGCTCGGACAGGACCCAGATCGGGGCGTCGAGCCCGGCAGCCCGCAACGCCAGTCCCTCTCCGATCTGTGCCACCGCCAGCCGGGTAGCGCCAGCATCGAGTGCGGCTCTCGCCACCGGTTCGGCACCGTGCCCGTAGCCGTCGGCCTTGACGACGGCGCACAGTTCGGACGGCGCAGCGAGCTTTCGAAGCGCTTCGACGTTGGCGGCGATGGCCCCGAGATCGATGTCGACGAACGAACGACTCACCGGGACCACCCTAGGAGGCTCGTCGCCGATGCCGGACTCCTGGGGAGGCGGGGGCCGCGGCCATTCCGGCGAGCAGTTCCGCAGCCAGCAGTGGTAGGTCGGAAGCGACGAACCCGCGGTCGAGCCCGCTGCGGGCGGCTCGTCCATGCAGCTCCACGGCGAGCCCGGCGGCGAGGAAGGGGTCGACACCACCGGCGAGCGCAGCGCCGATCAACCCGGCGAGCACGTCACCGGTACCGGCCGAGGCGAGGCGGGCGTCACCGGCGGTCGAGATCAGCGCCCGACCCTCCGGACCGGCCACCACGGTCGTCGGCCCCTTCAGCACGACGATCGATTCCAGGTCGGCGGCGACGCGGCGGGCGGTGTCCACCCGGTCGG
>JAOTYQ010000460.1 GCA_029861725.1 Acidimicrobiia bacterium
CCGGGCGATCTCGGCCCCGATGCCCCGGCTGGCCCCGGTGACGAGGGCAATGCTGCCGTCGAGTTGAGAGGACGCGCTCGATGCCATCGGCCCACTACAACACACGGGCCCGCAGGTGTGCCCGCCGTTCCGCTGTCGGCCGTGTGTCAGGGGCGTTCGATCTGTGCCAGGGTTGTGTCGTGGACGAGCTTCGCGAAGGACGATCCGACCTGCCCCCGGCCGACTACATCGGCGAGACGAAGGCGCTGTACGACTCGCTGGGCTACGACTCGTACCGCTGGGCCGAACGGCCCGACGCCCCGGCGTGGACTCCGATCGACAAGCCACTGTCGGAGTGCCGGATCACGCTGGTCGGCTCCGGCGGTATCTACCGCCGGGGCCAGATCGCCTTCCACACCAAGGACGACACATCGATCCGGGTGATCGCTACCGACACCCCGGCCGAGGACCTGCGCACGGCGCATTTCGCCTACGACCAGACCGACGCCCGCAACGACGCCAACTGCGTGTACCCGCTCGAGCGGCTCCGGGAGCTGGCCGCCGAACGCGTGATCGGCGGCCTCACCGACGAGTCGTACGCGTTCATGGGCGGCATCTACTCGACTCGACGGCTGGAAGCGGAGACGGCGAAGTTGATCGTCGAGCGCTGCCTGGGTCAGGAGCCCGATGTCGTGCTCCTCGTGCCGGTTTGACCGGTGTGTCATCAGTCGGTCGGTCTGATCGCACGCCACCTGGAAGAAGCGGGGCTCCCGACGATCACGTTCACGTCGGCCCGGACCATCACCGCCAGCGCCAACCCTCCGAGGTCGGTGTTCGTCGATCTCCCTCTCGGGCACACCACGGGTCTCCCCAACGACCCCGAGGGACAGCGCCGCTTGCTGACCGAAGGCCTACAGGCGGCGGTGGCGATCGCCGAGCCGGGAACGATCGTCGACCTGCCGTACCGCTACGTGGACGACGAGTGGAAGGCGAACCCGCTGGGGTGGAGCCGCAAGCGGCAGGAGTCCGGTGCCTCGTCCAAGCGGTCCGGCGATAGCCGCACCGGCCGGTCCGACGAACCCCAGTACCAGAGCGACGCCGATCGGGCCGCCGCCGAAGCGACGCCGGCCGAGGAGCAGTGCCTCACCTGCCTCGGCCTGTAGGTCTCAGCCGGCTGCCGCTCCGACCCTCAGCGGCTCCGTCTCAGGGAAGCGGCTTCATGAAGGACCACAGATGACCCTCTGAGTCGACTGCGCTGTACTCCCGGTAGCCGTACTCCTGATCGACCGGCTCGTACCGGATCGTCGCTCCGTGCTCGAGGGCGTGGCGGTAGTGGGCGTCGACGTCGTCGACCATGACCGCCATCGTGCTCGATGCGCCGTCGAGGTTCTTGGGAGACCGCAGCCCGAACGCCTCCGACTCCGGGTGAAGCCAGAACTCACCGTCGCCTGCTTCGATCTCGCCGTGGACCACATTGCCGTCGGGGTCCCTCGTCAGCTCGCCCGGTCCGAAGCCGAACACCCGGATCAGGTCGTCGAAGGCGGCCTCGATGTCCTCGTACACGAGGATCGCGATCCGTCGATTGAGCGTGGTCTCCAGCATGGTCATGTCCTCCAGGACACTCAGGAGGTCACCGGTGGTGTCCTCGTTCGATGATGCGTCGTTCGGTGCCGCGTCGTTCTGCGACTCCTCGTTCGATGAGAGGGCGCGGATGAGGTGAACGAGACGGCTCCGCAACCGATGCTCGGCGACCAGGCGCGTCTCGAGCGCGGCGAGGTGGTCGATCATCAGGGTGCGCGCATCGGCCGCGCCGCTTTCCAAACCGGCCCGGATCCCGTCGAGCGGGAGGCCGAGCTGGCGCAACAGGCAGATTCGGTACAGGCGCTCGACCGTCTCCGGACCATAGAGCCGGTGGCCGGCTGCGGTCCTGGCCGTCGGGACGAGCAGCCCGATCTCCTCGTAGTAATGGAGTGTGCGAACCGTCAGCCCGCTGGCCTCGGCGATCTCGCCTATTCGCCGCATCGGTCTTGTGCCGCACTCGTCGATCATGGACTCGACGTTATGACCTCACGCCACGTGAGCTGCAAGCACTTTCTCTCGTGATCGGTTCGTGGTCGGCGCCAGCGTCGCTCAATCGGTGTAAGGAGCGAACTCCGGAGGGCGCTTCTCGACGAAGCTGGAGACGCCCTCTTTGAAATCAGGCCGCCGAAGCGATTCGCGCATGAACTTGTTCGACTCGGCCAGCGCATCACCGACGGCCATCGTCGGGTGGTGGTAGATCTGGTGCTTCATGACCGCCATGGAGGTCGGCGACACGTTCGTCGCGAGATCCTCGGCATAGGCGAAGGTCTGGTCGAGGAGCTGGTCGGGGGGGAACACCTGGTTGACGACGCCGAGCTCCTTCGCCTCCTCGGCCAGGAACACCCGGCCCGACAGCATCAGGTCGAGCGCAACGGCCTGACCGACGAGTCGGGGCAGCGTCCACGAGCAACCGTGCTCGGCGATGAGGCCGCGACGACTGAACGCCACGGTGAACTTGGCGCCCTCGGCCGCGAAGCGGAGGTCGCAAGCAAGGGCGTGGACGAAGCCGAGGCCGGCGCAGGCACCGTTGACGGCGGCGATGATCGGCTTCGGGATCGTCATCGCGTGGGTGTGGGCTCGGGTGTCGGCCTCTCTCCCGTCGTCGTTGCCGCCTCCGCCATCGATGCCCTGCAGCACGTTCATGTCGGCGCCGGCGCAGAAGCCGCGGCCGGCCCCGGTCACCACGATGACCCGAACGTCGGGGTCGGCGGCGGCCCGGTCGAGCGAGTCGAAATACCCCTGGTGGATATCGGGGTTCCAGGCATTCAGCCGCTCGGGACGGTTCAGCGTGATCAGGGCGGTGCGATCGCGCACCTCGTACAGGACGGCATCCTCGCTCATTCGAATTCCCCTTCTGGCTCGGACCGTACGTTCGACGACCAGCTCAACGTTAGGTCGCTCGCCGCGATCGACCAAACCGTCAGGCCGTCATGAGCGGGCCGGCGTGGTGGGCGACCATCCGCCACCGACCGTCGATGAGCTCGAACACGTTCAGGGCGGCGGCGGTGGCCGTCTGGCCCCGCGACAGCATGTTCTCGGTGCACGTCACCCAGGCGATGCCCTGGCGGCGGGTGACGAACTCGTCGGTCAGGATCACCTGCGGGAACCCGCTCGACGCGAAGATCATCTGCCAGGAAGAGAGCACGTCGGGCCACCCCCGCAGCGGCGGCCGCCCCGGATGGGCGCACTGCACGTCGTCGGTGTGCGACCAGACCGACACCATCCCTTCGAGGTCTCCGCCTTCCAGCGCCTCGTAGAACGCAGCGTTGGCGGCGCTGACCTCCTCGTCGGTCGAGTCCTCGGAACCTTCGCTGGTCATGCCCTCCATCTTGGACCGGAGCCGGGGTGGCCGCCCGGGTTGGATCGAGACAGCACATCCACGATCTGGTGGCGTCGCATCGCTCGCTCAGGTGCTCCCGAGCTGCTTGAACGGGGCGTCGCCGAGGTCGGCCCACTGATCGGGGTCGTGACCGAAGACCAACGTTGCCCCGGCCGCCTCCAGGTCGGCGATCAGGCGCATCGAGGCCAGCTGTTGGTCGAGATCGAACCCGAACCCCGGGGTGAGCATCTCGTCGAGAGACCGGCGGAAGTAGCAGGCGTCGGCGGTCATCAGCATCGTGCCGGTCTCGGTGGCGACCTGCAGGGACTGGTGGCCGGCGGTGTGGCCCGGGGTGGGTACGAGGACGACGCTGCCGTCGCCGAATACGTCGAACGAGCCGTCGAGCTCTTGCACCTCCTGACCGAGATCGAAGTCGGCTGGGTTGTACACGCCGTACTCGATCAGCTTCGGGTGCCGGCCAGCCTTCCACTCGGGGGCCTGGATGAGCAGCCGGGCGTTCGGCAGCTCGACGTTGCCCCCGACGTGATCGAAGTGGAGATGGGAGTTGGCAACGAAGTCGACCGATGCCGCATCGATCCCGGCGGCGGCGAGCCGGGCACCGAGGGTCGCCTGTTGATCGAGCCGGGCCGTGAACATCTTGGCGTTGTCGCCGATCCGGCCCGAGTCGGTCGCCAGCTCGGCGTGGAGCCCGGTGTCGAAGACGAGCACACCCGCTGCGTGCTCGATCACGTAGGCGGGGATGGGGAGGGCCACCGTGCCCGTCCCACCCGGCAACAGCCGGCCCAGATCGGTTTCGAGATGGCCGCACAGCGTGGCGTGGATCTTCGCCGTCATGGGCCGAACGTAGTCGCACCGGCCGGGGCCGAACCAGATGCCCGGTCCCGCGTCGAGCGTTGCAGTGCCGGCGGCGAGAAAGCGAAATGTACCCCCTCGGCGACCTCAAAGTAGTGTTGCCACGAAGCCGACCGAGGAGGCCCTGAGCATGGCCCTGACGACCGACAATCTCGTCGAGAGCGCTCCCCGGGTGATCGAGACACCAATCATCTCCGCCGACTCCCACATCACGGAGCCGGGGTGGACCTATGTCGACAACATCGACCCGTCGTTCCGTGACCGGGCGCCCTACCTGACCGACGAGCAGCCCGATGGCGCGGCGTTCCACGTGCCGGGCATGAACCAGACGATTCATCTCGGCCTCCACTCGGCCGCCGGTCGAGCCTCGGATTCCCTGGCCATGCGGGGCACCCCGTTCGACGGGCTGCATCGGGCAGGTTGGGACGCCAAGGCGAGGGTCGCGGCGCAGCAGGCGGACGGGCTCGACGGCGAGGTGATCTATCCCTCGGTAGGCATGTTGTTGTGCAACCACCCCGACCTCGATCTGAAGAAGGCGATGTTCGACGCCTACAACCGCTGGATCTCGGAGTACTGCGCGGTCGCTCCGGATCGGCTCTTCGGTTGCGGCCAGACCGCGTTGCGGACCCCGGAGGAGGGGATCGCCGACCTCGAGGCGATCAAGGCTGCAGGGTTGCGAGGAG
Organism: Acidimicrobiia bacterium; assembly: GCA_029861725.1. GTDB lineage: Bacteria > Actinomycetota > Acidimicrobiia > Acidimicrobiales > SZUA-35 > CADEDH01. Next base: position 4,936 of record JAOTYQ010000460.1, read on the forward strand.
TGATGATGCCTGGGATCCCGGGCCCGGCCTACGACGAGGGGCCCGACTACGACGATCCGGCCTGGGACGAGCTGTACCGGGCCGCCGTCGACCTGGGGCTCGTGCTGTCGTTC
>JAOTYQ010000461.1 GCA_029861725.1 Acidimicrobiia bacterium
GCAGCGAGTCCGACGACGCCACAGAAGCGGGGGATGCCCTGCCCATCGAGCTGGGCGAGTGGTTCGTCGGTGCCCCCGAGGGCATCACGGCCGGGACGCTGACGTTCACCGTGGAGAACGTTGGCGAGAACCCGCACGCCTTCGCCATCGCCCGGGGCACGAGCTACGAGGAGCTGCCCCAGAAGGAGAACGGCGCTGTCGACACCGACGCGCTCGGCGACGCCTTCCTCGGAACGACCGAGAACATCGAGCCCGGCGCGTCGGGGACGATCGAGTTCGAGCTCGCCGAAGGCGACTACGTGTTCTTCTGCCCCATCGAGTTCGGCCCGAACTCGCACGCCGGGGCTGGGCAGGTTCTCAGCGTCAACGTCGGCAGCTGAGCAATACTCTCCGGCGTGGAATCGATCAACGGGCTTCCCGCACATCCGCTCTTCGTACATGCGCCGGTGGTACTCATGCCCCTGGCCACGCTGGCGACGCTGGTGCTGGCCTTCCGACCGACCTGGCGACGGCGGGTGGGATTCGTCCTACCCGTCGTCGCCGTGGTCGTCCTCGGGGTGACCCAGCTCGCGATCTCGTCGGGCTCGGCGTTCGACGAGATCGTCGGCGACCGAGTCGATACCGACACCCACGAGAGCCTGGCGCTGATGACCCGCAACTTCATCGGCGTGTTCGTCGTCGCCAGCTTGCTTTTGGCCATCCTCGACCGGTGGCATGTCCGAGGTGGGCCGTCGTTCGTCGGTTCCGGGGTGTTGGTGCTGGTCGTCGCCGCCGTCGCGAGCTCGCTGCTGGCCACCGCCTGGATGATCCGCACCGGAGACGAAGGCGCTCGGCTGGTGTGGGATGGCATTCTCACGGCACAGTTGACCGGTTGAGCGACTACGACCCGAACGACCTCGTCGGCACAGGTCACCATCTGACGAAGGGCGAGCTACGTGCCTGGACGACGTTCCTCGACGCGGGCCGGCTGTTGGAGGAGATCCTCGCTCGCCACGTGAGTCACGACCACGACATGACCCACAGCGACTACGAAGTGCTCGTGCGGCTCGACGGTGCTGGCGGTCGCATGCGGATGGCCGTGCTGGCCGAGCAGGTCGTGTCGTCGGCCCAGAAGCTGACCCACACGGCCAACCGGCTCGAGCGGCGGGGATGGATATCCCGACAGCCGGTCGAGGAGGACGGCAGGGGGTTGACCGCTGTCCTCCTGCCCCCCGGCCGCAACGCGTTGGCGGCGGCGGCTGGCGAGCACGCCGATCTCATCCGCCAGTTCCTGCTCGACCGGCTGACCCCAGCCGAGCAGGAATTGCTCGCCGACCTGATGGGGAGCCTGTCCGCCCACATGCGGGTCCACCGACGGGGGGAGCCGTGCAACGAGTGCGACGACCGGGATGGCCGCTGACGGGCGACGACCGGTGACCGGTCAGAGCGGTCGGATCGACCGGAGGCCGCTCGGCCGAACCGGGCGAACCGTGTCGGCGCTGGGGCTCGGCATGGCCGCAATAGGACGGCCGGGCTATCTCAACCTCGAGCATGGCGACGATCTCTCCGGCCGGACGGCCCCAGCAGACCTCGAGGCTCATGCCTTCGAGCTGCTCGATGCAGCCTGGGACGCCGGCATCAGCTACATCGACGCCGCTCGGTCCTACGGGCGAGCCGAGGCCTACCTCGCATCATGGCTCGAGGTCCGAGGCCTCAACGCCCATGCCGCCCGGCCGACGATCGGTTCGAAGTGGGGCTATGCCTACGTCGGGGGCTGGCGGACCGACACCGAGGTCCACGAGGTGAAGGACCTCTCGGCCGACCAGCTCGCCCGCCAGTACGGCGAGAGCCGTGCCATGCTCGGTGATCGGCTCGACCTCCTGCAGATCCATTCTGCGACGGTCGAGTCCGGCGTGCTCGAGGATGCCACCGTGCTCGACCGACTGCGGACGATTCGGGCCGACGGCACGCCGGTCGGGATCACGACGACAGGTCCGGACCAGGCGACAACGATCCGTCGAGCGTTGGAGGTCAGCGTCGACGGCGCACCGCTGTTCGACACGGTGCAGGCGACGTGGAACCTGCTGGAGCCGTCGGCCCAGCCCGCATTGGCCGAGGCTTGCGACACCGGCATGGCGGTGATCGTGAAGGAGGCGCTGGCCAACGGACGGCTGGCTGGCCGCGACGACGCAGTGGGCCGCAGGCTGACGGCTGCCGATCCCGATCTCACTCCCGATCAGGTCGGGCTGGGAGCCGCTCTCGCCCAGCCGTGGGTCACCGTCGTCCTCAGCGGGGCCACGACGCTCGACCAGCTCCGCTCGAACCTCGGCGGCCTGACACCGGCCGCGAGGTCGGCCGGCAGCGAGCTGGCGACGACCGGCGAGCTGACCGAGCAGGCCACCACCTACTGGGCCAACCGCAGCTCGCTCGCCTGGACCTGATCGGCGCTGGCCCGGTCGGGCGGCGCTCCCGTCGTCTCGTTTCTGCACGACAGGGCGGCACCGGCCATGATGGCGTCATGGACTTCGAGATCGACCCGGACTTCCAAGAAGAGCTCGACTGGATCGACGAGTTCGTACGCACCGAGATCGAGCCGCTCGATTTCATCGTGAAGAGCCCGTACGACCTCGACGACCCGATCCGCCAAGAGGTGATCCCTCCCCTGCAGAAGATCGTCCAGAACCGCAAGCTGTGGGCCTGCCATCTGGGGCCCGACCTGGGCGGACCGGGCTACGGGCAGATGAAGCTGGCGTTGATGAACGAGATCCTCGGGCGGGCCCGGTGCGCCCCCACCGTCTTCGGGACGCAGGCACCCGACACCGGCAACAGCGAGATCCTCGCCCACTTCGGGACCGAGGAGCAGAAGAAGCGGTTCCTCGAACCCCTCCTCCGCAACGAGATCGTGTCGTGCTACTCGATGACCGAGCCTCAGGGTGGCGCCGATCCAGCGGTCTTCCGTACGTCCGCAACCGAAGACGGCGACGAGTGGGTGATCAACGGTGAGAAGTGGTTCTCGTCCAACGCCCGCTACGCCACGTTCCTGATCGTCATGGTCGTCACCGACCCAGAGAACGAGCTCGTCAAGAGCCAATCGATGTTCCTCGTTCCCACCGACACGCCGGGGGTGGAGATCGTTCGCAACGTCGGCCTCGGCTACGAGTCCGAGGACACCGACCACGGGTCGCACGCCTACGTTCGCTACAACGACGTCAGGGTGCCGAAAGAGAACCTCCTCGGACCCCGAGGCGGCGGGTTCGCGGTGGCCCAGACCCGACTCGGCGGCGGCCGGATCCACCATGCGATGCGGACCTGCGGCAAGGTCAGGCGGCTGTTCGACATGATGTGCGAGCGGGCGCTGTCCCGCACCACGAAAGGCGAGCTGCTGAGCCAGAAGCAGATGGTCCAGGAGATGATCGCCGACTCCTGGATCGAAATGGAGATGTTCCGGCTACTCGTGCTCCGGACAGCCTGGCGGATCGACCGCTACCAGGACTACCGCAAGGTCCGGAAGGACATCTCTGCGGTCAAGGCCGCTATGCCTGGCGTGTACCGGAACGTCGCGTCTCGGGCGCTGCAGGTCCACGGGTCGCTCGGCGCCTCGTGGGAGATGCCCTTCGCCAAGGAGGTGATCGAGTCGTTCCACATGGGACTCGCCGACGGACCGACCGAGGTCCACAAGGTGCAGGTCGCCCGCCAAGTGCTGCGCGACTACAAGCCGACCGAGGATCTGTTCCCGACGATGCATCTGCCGAGACGGCGCTCGGAAGCGGAGGCGAAGTACGCCGACGTGCTGGAACGACATCTCGAAACGCTCTGACCACGCTGACCGGGCTGCCGACCCGAATCGTGTGGTCAGATGGCGAGCGGTGTGCCAAACGCGTCGTCGAAGGCCAGCTCGGCAGGTCCTCGACGGCTGATCGGCCCGTGCCCGGTGAGGACTGGATACCCGATCGGAACCATCGCCGCCGTCGCCCACTCCTCGGGGATGTCGAGCGCAGTCTTGACATCGGCTTCGCGGAAGCAGTGCAGCGTGGTGAGTGTGCAGCCGAGGCCTTCGGCGACGCAGGCGAGCATCGCGTTCTGGACCGGTGGGTACACGGAGCCGCCACCGACGAGGCTGATCCGATCCAGCTTGGCATCGGTTACCGCCATCGCCCGGAAGTCGGCGCAGAACAGCAGGATGACCGGCGCCTCGGCCAGGTGGTCAGCCAGATGATCGCCAGCGGCGATGATGCGCTGCCGGCGGGCCAGCTCGTCGCCCTCGAGCCCTTCGAGTCGGCGCTGGGACCCCTGGACATAGCGCGCCCACTCGGGACCGTAGATGGCCGCCAGCGCCTCCTTGCGCTCGTCCGAGCGGACGACGATCACCCGCCACGGCTGCTGGTTCCCTCCCGTCGGGGCCCAGCAGGCCGCCTGGAGGACCCGCCGCAGCACGTCGTCGGGGATCGGGTCGGGCCGTAGCCGCCGGACTGCCCGTAGGGTGCTCATGGCCTCGTACAGGCCCATCTCGGTGTCTTCGCTCATCGGGCGAACGTAGCATCGAGCGCCCGGTGGCGTCGTCAGGAGCGCTCAGCCGTCGCCGGTGGTGGGCAGCCAGGCCCGCCAGGTCGCTTCATTGGCCTCGATCCAGGCGGCGGCAGCAGCGTCGACGGTCACACCATCGATCTCGACCGCGGCCAACATCCCCAGTTGGTCCTCGGTGGTCAGGGCGAAGGCGCGAAGCATGGCGTCGACGTCGGGGGCCTTGGCCACCAAGCTCGGCGACGAGGCCTTGAACAGGATCTCGTCCGGGTAGTCGCAATCGACGCCCGGTCCTCCGGCGGCCGCCGCGGCAAGGCAGTCCTCGGTCGGTTCGGGCAGCGCCACGTTGACGAGGTCGTACTCGGCGACGGCGGCGGTGGGGGTCCACCAGTAGAGCAAGATCGGCTCGCGGGCTTCGACTCGGGCGTCCAGCTCGACCAGCGTCGCCTCCTCGGAGCCGGAGAACACGACTTCGAGCGGGAGGTCGAGGCTGTCGATGATCTGCTCGTCGAACTGGCGGTAGGTCTCGCTGGTCCCGAGGAGCCGG
>JAOTYQ010000039.1 GCA_029861725.1 Acidimicrobiia bacterium
ATCCCGGCCGTATCCCTGGTCACCGAGAAGTTCTGGCCCCAGGGCGATTTCGTTGCGATGTCGGAAGGGATGACCGGCCTTCCCAGGATCCAGATCCCCCACCCGGTGGCAGGGTCGGGGCACGAGCACATGGCCAAGGTGGCGGTCGAGATTCGGGATCAGCTCGTCCGATCCATCGAAGGCCGATGACCACAGGCCTCCTCAGCGCGCCCGACGAGTCCGCCGCAATCGAGCGCCTCCACGACCTCGGCTGCACCGACGGCCTACCCGTGATCGTGCCGACCCCCGAGCGGGTCGACCGCATGGTCCTCGCCACCGGATTGGATCCCGGCGACATCCTCGGCGAGATGGGTCCCCTCATGGGGGCGGCGTCGGTGGAGAAGGTGGCAACCGCAGCGGTGATGGCGGGGTGCCTGCCCGACCACGTCCCGGTGGTGATCGCGGCGATCAAGGCGATGTGCCAACCGGAGTTCGATCTGCGGGAGATGCAAGCGACGACGCACTGCACCGCTCCCCTACTGATCGTGAACGGGCCGGCCAGGCAGGCGTGCGGCGGCATCGCCAGCGGGTTCGGGGTCATGGGGCCCGGGCATCGGGCCAACGCGTCGATCGGGCGCGCGGTCAGGTTAGCGATGATCAACATCGGCGGTGCCCGTCCCGGCGAGTCCGACATGGCCTTGCACGGGCATCCCGGGAAGTTCACGTTCTGCATCGCCGAAGACGAGGAGAGCTCGCCGTTCCCGCCGCTCCACACGACCTTCGGCTACGACGCCGACCAGAGCGTGGTGACCGTCGTCGGGGCCGAGGCCCCCCACTCGGCGTTCTTCATCGGCGACGCCGACGATCCCGAGTCGTCGGCCGAGGAGCTGCTCGGGATCCTGGCGTCGATGCTCGCCGCCCCGGGAACCAACAACGTGGTGCTCGGCGGCCGGGGCGCCGTGATCCTGGTGCTCAACCCGGACCACACCGCGGTGCTCGATCAGGTCGGCTACGACCGAGCCAAGGTACAGGAGCGGATCGCCGAGCTGGCCGTTCTGCCGGTCGAGGTCGCCCGCCGGCTCCACCCGAGGCAGTTCGGCCGCTTCACGGGAGACTACGTGCAGGCGGTCCGAGACCCCGAGCGGATCTTGCTCGTCCAGGCCGGCGGCACCGGCCTGTACACGATGGTGATGCCCACCTGGTGCGGCGGCGCCCACCGCAACAGCGCCGTCCACGCCGAGATCGAGCTCGATCAGGCCTGCGAGGTCCCCTGGGCCACCAGCTCCTGAGCGGGCACGGGCTCGGGCTCCGTCAGTCCCCCTAGCAGGGCAGCCCGGCGCGCCACGGGTCGAGGTCGAGACCCGGATACTGGGCGGCCATCGCCTCGAGCGTGGCCGCGGTCCAGTAGGAGTGGTTGGGCGGGGGCACACCGAACAGGGCGAGATCACGGGGTGTGCTCCCGGCGACGAACTCGATGAAGTCGGCGTTGATCGACAGCGGCGGGTGGGGGTCGTAGCCGATCCAGTCCAGCCCCGCCGGTTTGAAGGCGACGACCAGCACGTGCCGCTCGGCGCCAGGCCGGGTGATGTCGGTGCCCCGATGCCACACGTCTGACCGGTAGGCGAGAACCGAGCCGGCCGGTCCGGGGGCCGCGACCTCGGCCGCGTAGAGCTCCTCGGCCGCCTCCGGCGGCTGAGGTCGGGTGGAAACGGGCTCCTCGATGATCTTCGATCGGGGGACGAGGCGGGGTGCCCCGGTGTCGATCGCGACGTCGTTCAGGTAGACGAAGCACTCGAGGTGCCACCAGCCTGGTTCGCTGCGGGTGGGGACGAGCGAGTGGTTCAGGTCGCGATGGAGGGGTTGCTCGTAGTCGACCCTCCCGGCGTACTTCGACCAGATCCTCGACTGGTAGATCCGGATGTCCTCGGTCTGGAGGACCCGTTCGGCGAACCTGACGAGGCGGGGATGGACGAACAGTCGGTTGAGCCGGGGCGCTCCGGGGACGGGGAAGAGGCTCGTCCCAGAGAACTGATCACGGCGGAACGCCGGTCCGCCGGCGTCGGGTCCGTCGTCGGTCTCGAAGCGGCGGCGAGACGGGCTGGTGGCCGGCGAGGCGGGGAGGTCGTGGTCGGCAAGCTCACCGAGCGCCTCGCCGACATCGGCGGTGGGGATCAGCTCGGGGACGAGGACCCAGCCGTCGGCCTGCCACGCTGCGGCGGCCGCGTCGAGCTCGATCGGGGGGTCATCCTCGGCGGACGGGCCGGCCCGTCGTCGTGCTGCAGGGTGTTCGACGCTCATCGCCCGAGCAGCATCAGAACGGCTTGTCCCCGGCCAGGGTCACGCGATCCCGGTGCCGGGTCTCCGGGTAGTAGTCCCACGTGGCGTAGTGCTGCACGCAGCGGTTGTCCCTGGCCTTGCGGCCGGTCTCCGGGTGGGTCCGTATGACCGGGTGCTCGGCGTGGGGCATCTCGTCCTTGTCGCCGAGCTGGTGACCGGGAGTCCCGGCCGACTCGTGGGCGAGGTCCTGATCACGAAAGAGGATCACCTGGTGGGCGAGCCAGGCGTCGTGGAGCCGTTCGTAGTCCTGGTCCGAAAGCGGTTCGCTAAGGTCGACGCCCCCGATCTCGGCTCCGATGACCGGATTGAGTGGCGTGATCGTGATCCCCGACATCACCAGAAGCTAGCGAGCGTCGGCATCGCAGTCATCATTGCGGCTCGACGCGGAGCCGCCGACCGGCTCAGCTGCCGAGAGACGGCCGTTGTCGGAGTGGGAGGAAGGCGATCGCAGCCAGGAACGTGAGAACGATGGCGGTGCCGATCACCACGGCGAAGCTCCCGGTGCGGTCGAGGATCACCCCCGCCGCGATCGGCCCGATCAACCCGCCTAGGCCGGCCGAGGTGTACAGCGTCCCGAGAACGGCGCCGAGGCCGTCCAGACCGTACAGCTCGGCCGCCAGGACCGGGCCGAGGGCCACGTACCCGCCGTAGGCGGCCCCGAGCACGGCCGCGAACACGACCAGCGCCGCATAGTTGCCGTCGGACACGAACCACAGCCCATAGGCGACCGGCTGTATGGCGTAGGCCGCGAACGAGAGCGCGAACGCGTCGAAGCGGACGCCGAGCGCGCCGAGCCCGAACCGACCGGCGACGCTGCCGACCCCGATGACGCTGATCAGGGCCGCGGCCGCCGGGCTCGACACGCCCCGGTCGGTGGAGTACTTGACGATGAACACGAACGGCACGAACAGGGCCATCGTCATCAGGAGGCTGGCCAGGTACATCCGGCCGAAGCCGAAGCCGCCGACGATCGAGCGGATCGGCTTGCGGGCGGTGGTCGCGATCCGTGGCGGCCGAGCGACCACGATCGCCGCCAGTCCGTAGACGATCAGGCTGCCGACGCCCAGCACTCGGAACGCGAAGCGCCACCCTTCGGTGCGGATCAGCCACTCGCTCATCGGGACGAGCAAGAGGGTTCCCAACCCGATCCCGCCGGTGTACAACCCGAGGGCGAGCGACCGGCGCCGTTCGAACCAGCCGCCGACGCACGCGGTCATCGGCACCAGGTACGACGAGATGCCGACGCCGACACCGAGGCCGTAGGTGAGATAGCCGACGCCGAGCGAGCCGACCTCGGCGGTCAGGAGGAGGCCGGCCCCGATGCACAGCGCGCCGAACATAATCAGCGGTCGAGCGCCGTAGCGATCACCGAGCGGGCCGGCAACCGCCCCGCCGGTGAAGAACAGGAACGTGGTGATGGCGAAGACGGCGGCCGTTGCCCCGAGTCCGGCGTCGAATTCGTCGGCCATCTGCTCGAAGGCGGCACCGAAGCTGTAGAACACGCCGAACGTCCAGGCGTTCATGGCGGATCCTGCGGCGGCCACCGCCCACGCCCGCCGACCGTCGATGGCCGCTTCCGCACCGGTGGTGAGCGCTGCTCGGCTCACCCCTGCGAGTCCACGATCGCGTAGGCCTCGATCTCGACCTTCATCGCCGGGTCGATGAGCCGGCTGACCTCGACCAGAGTGGCCGCCGGGCGGACGGTGCCGAACACCTCATGGTGAGCCCGGGCGACCAGCTCCACGTCGGCGATGTCGGTCACGTAGGTCACGGTCCGGACGACGTCGTGACGGCTGGCGCCCGCCTCCGCCAGGGCCCCTTCGATGATCTCCAGGGCGTTGGCCGCCTGCTGGTAAGCGTCGCAGCCCTCGATGTGGGGCGGCTGGGCGCAGGTCCCCGCGACGTGAACCGTGTCACCGACCCGCACGGCCCGGCAATAACCGAAGACCTTCTCGTACGGGTTGCCGGACTGGATGTTGGTTCGCACGGGATCGACGCTAGCGCAGCGCCCGACCGGGCCAGGAGGCCGCGGGCCCGGTGTCAGAGCACGAGGGCGGCGATCAGGGCAACACCGTTGGCGGCAAGAATCCCGGCCGCCCATCGCTGCAGGCCCACCATCTGGCCCCGCAGGTCGACCCGCAGCTCCCCCATGTCGGCCCGCAGGTCGACCCGCAGCTCCCCCATGTCGGCCCGCAGGTCCGTCCTCAGCTCGGTCATCTGACCCTGCAGATCGGTGCGCAACTCGGCCATCTCCTCCCGCAGGTCCGTCTGCAGCTCGGCCATCTGACCCTGCAGATCGGTGCGCAACTCGGCCATCTGACCCTGCAGATCGGTGCGCAACTCGGCCATCTGACCCTGCAGATCGGTGCGCAACTCGGTCATCTGACCCTGCAGATCGACCCGCAGCTCGGTCATCTCCTCCCGCAGGTCCGTCTGCAGCTCGGCCATCTGACCGTGCAGATCGGTGCGAAGGTCGCCCATGTCCTGGTGGATATCGCCCCGCAGCTCGGCCATCTCCCCACGCAACTGAGCCGTCAGCGCAGCCAAATCGGCTCGGGTGGCCAGTTCGTCGTGAGGCTGAGCAGGCAGGAGTTTCATGATGTTGTCGGCCGCTGCCCGGCCGACCACCTCTTCGAGCTTGACGAAGATGTCTCGCCGATCGCTCTCGGTCACGCTCATCGTAGTTCACCGCCTCGGTTGCCGACCCACGGGGTCGGGGCCGGCGACCTCCATGAAGGGACGAGGTCACCGGTCGATGCGGTGGGACGTGCCGGCTGTCCCACGAGAGCCTGGGCCGAAAGCCTAGCCGCGGGACGTGCGGGCCGCGACCAGCAGCTCCTCGAGGGTCGCAGCGTCGACGTTGGCCCCGCACGTCACCACGGCGACAACGGAGCCCGGGTTCGCCCGGCCCCAGGTCGTCGCTGCCGCCAGGGCAACCCCAGCTGCCCCTTCGACGAGTTGTTGGTGGTCGTCGATCAGATCGACGACGGCGCGGGCGATCTCGGCCTCGCTGACGGCGACCCACTCGTCGACCAGGCTTCGGCACAGCTCGAACGTGATCGACCCGGGCTCGATTCCCCCCGCCGTGCCGTCGGAGAAGGTCGGCGAGGCCGTCGGCTCGACGATCTTGCCGGCCTGGATCGAGGCCAGCATGGCTGCGTCGTTGGCGGGTGACGCGCCGAGCACCATCGTGTCCGGGGCGTGCTCGGCGAGCCAGGTGGCGATGCCCGAGACCAGGCCGCCACCCCCGACGGCGACGACGACGGCATCGAGCCGTTCCAGTCCCAGAGCTGGCAGGTCGGCCAGCAGCTCGACGCCGACGGTGCCCTGGCCGGCGATGACCGCCGGATCGTTGTAAGGGGACAGGTAGAACCGCCCACCTTCGGCGTCGGCTCTAGCCCGTGCCTCGGCGCGGTAGGCATCGGTGCTGTCGATTGTCACGATCGTGGCACCCCGCCGCTTGATCGCGTCGACCTTGGCCGGCGACGCTCCCGTCGGGAGATAGACCGTGCAGGGCACCTCCGCCAGCGACGCTGCGGTGGCGACAGCGATGCCGTGGTTGCCCGACGAGGCCGTTACGATCCCCCGCTCGGCAACGTCGTCGTCGATCCCGAGCGCAGCGTTGAGCGCGCCCCTCAACTTGAAGCTGCCGGTGAGCTGGCCGTGCTCGGCCTTGACCACGATCGTCGATCCGACCCGTTCCGCCATCGGCTCGGACACGAACAGCTCCGTGCGCCGCACGTGCGGGGCGAGCCGCTCGGCGGCGGCGGCGATGTCGCTGGTCGTGATCATGGGGCGCGCCTCCGGTCGGTAGCCGTCAGGATAGGAGGGGTCTTCCCGCCATCGAGTGGGAGGACCTGACCGACCAAGCTGGGCCGGTGTAGGTTCGCCCCATGAGCGAAACCGAGACTCCGGCGGTGACGTGGGCGGCCGGTACCGATCACGTGGCATTGATTCGGCTCCGGCGGCCACCGAACAACTTCTTCTCCCTCGACCTGATCAACGGAGTAGCCGATGCCCTGTTCGCGATCGACGACGATCCGAGCTGTCGGGCGGCCGTGCTGTGCGCCGACGGCAAGCACTTCTGCGCCGGCGCCGACTTCGGTCCTGGCGGTCGATCGTACACGACCGACGATCTGTACGGGGCGGCGGTCCGTGTGTTCCGGGCGAAGACGCCCTTCGTGGCCGCGGTCCAGGGAGCGGCAATCGGCGGCGGGTTGGGGCTAGCGCTGTCCGCCGATTTCCGGGTGGCCGCCCCCGAGGCCCGGTTCAGTGCCAACTTCGCCCGTCTCGGGTTCCATCAGGGCTTCGGCTTGAGCGTGACCCTGCCAGCCCTCGTCGGGCAGCAGAAGGCGGCCGAGCTGCTCTACACCGGCCGCCGGATCACGGGCGAGGACGCGGCGGCCATCGGCATGGTCGACTACCTCGTGCCACGCGACCAGCTCATCGACAAGGCCATCGAGCTGGCCGCCGAGATCGCCGGCTCGGCGCCGCTCGCCGTCCGGTCCATCCGGGAGACGCTGCGGGGAGATCTGGCCGATCGGGTCAAGGCAGCAACCGATCACGAGGGGGCCGAGCAGGAACGGCTCCGAGCGACCGCCGACTTTCGGGAGGGCACGAAGGCGATGGCCGAGCGGCGGACCCCGAGTTTCACCGGAACCTGAACCAACCAGGCGTTCTTGCGTGACCATCTCGCCGAAGGGGAGCGATGAGCTACTACGTCGATGACTACCTGCCCGATCTCGGTCCGGACGACGCCGACATCACCAGCCACGACGCCTACACCACCGGCGTGCCCCACGCGACCTTCAACCGGCTGCGGACCGACGATCCGGTCCACTGGACCGACGAGGCCGACGGGTCGGGCTTCTGGTCGATCCTCCGCTACGACGATGCGCTGGCCGTCAGCCACGACGTCGAGACGTTCACCTCGACCAAAGGCATCCGGCTGGAGGAGATGGACGAGGAGGAGACCAAGGCCCGACTCACGATGATGGAGCTCGACCCGCCCGAGCACACTCGGTACCGACGCCTGGTCAACAAGGGATTCACCCGCAGGACCGTCGAGAGCTACGAGGAGGAGATCCGGCAGCTGGCGGTCGAGGTGATCGAGGCGGCCCTACCCAAGGGTGAGTTCGACTTCGTGCACGAGATCGCCGAACAGCTCCCGATGCGCATGCTCGGCCGGTTGCTCGGCACCAGCGACGAGGATGGCCACAGACTGGTCGCGTGGGGCGATGCGCTCCTCGGCAACACCGATCCGGACTTCACCGACACCCCGGTCGATCTCACCGACACCGAGGCCTACCGGATGGTCCCGTTCCGCAGCCCGGCATCGATCCAGATCTTCTCCTACGCCCAGGAGCAGGCCGCCGACCGCCGGGCTTGCCCACGAGACGACATCATCACCAAGCTGCTGGCGCCGATGGCGGACGGCAAGCGGCTCACCGATCTCGAGTTCAACAACTTCTTCACGTTGCTGGTCGCCGCCGGCAACGACACCACCCGCTACACGATGACCCACGCGCTCTGGTCGATGATGAACAACCCGGCGCTCTGGGAGGCGTGGCAGGCGAATCCCGACCTCACCCCAACCGCGGTCGAAGAGGTGCTACGCACCAGCTCGGTCACGATGCACTTCCGCCGAACCGCAACCCGCGACATCGAGCTGCGAGGCAAGACGATCCGTGCCGGTGACAAGGTGGTCATCTGGTTCCCTTCCGCGAACCACGATCCAGAGGCCTTCGACCGACCCTACCGCTACGACCTGGGCCGGGAACGCAACGACCACATGGCGTTCGGTCGCAACGGACCCCACCTCTGCCTGGGGGCGTGGCTGGCCCGGATGGAGGTCCGGCTCGTGTTCGAGCAGCTGATGAAGCGGGTCGACCGGTTCGAGCCGGCGGGCCCGATCGATCATCTCCGGTCGAACTTCATCGCCGGCATCAAGAAGCTGCCCGTCCGGGTGGTGTGACCAGCCTGACCGGCCCGGTCAGCGACCGACGGCCACGTCGAGCCGCTCGATCCCATTGACGAAGTTCGACTCGACGTACCGTGGCCTGCCGACCTCGCCGAAGCGGGTGCCCCTCGTGAGGACCTCGTCGAGCAGCTCGACGAGCTCGAGCCGGGCCAGCGAGGCGCCCAGGCAGTGATGCACGCCACCACCGCCGAAGCCGACGTGGCCGGCGCCTGACCCGGCGGGAGCGCTCCGGTCGAGTCGGAAAGCGAGCGGCTCGTCGAGGGCTGCCGGGTCGAAGTTGGCTGAGGCATACCACATGACGACCTTGTCGCCGGGCTCCAGCTCCGTTCCCGACAGCGTGGCTGACCTGGTCAACGTTCGCCGGAAGTACAGGATCGGCGACGAGTAGCGGACGACTTCCTCCGCCGCCGCCCCCAGCAGCGACCGGTCGGTCATCAGTGCGGCGAGCACCTCGGGGAACTGCTGCAGCTGGAGGGGGAGGTGGGCCATCGCCGAGCGCGTGGTCTCGTTGCCGGCGAAAATCATCAACCGGAAGAAGTTGGCCACCTCGTCGTCGGTCAGCCGCTCACCGTCGATCTCGGCTGCGGTCAGCGCCGACACGAGGTCGTCGGTCGGCTCGAGGCGCCGGCGATCGGCGAGGTCGAGAGCATAGCTGGCCATGGCGTGAGCCGCGGGGCTGTTGAAAGGGAGCAGCCGCAGGTCGGTCGTGTTGCCGTAGGCCGTTGGCTCGAGCGGTTCGTTGGCCGTCCCGGCCACGAGGTGATCCGACAACTCGATCAGATAGCCGTGGTCGTCTTCGGGCACACCCATGAGGTCGCAGATAACGCCGATCGGAATCGGTGCCGCCACGGTCGACACCCAGTCGCCGCTGCCGTTGCGTTCAAGCTCGTCGAGGGCACGCCGCACCCGTCGACGGATACCGGCGCGGTACCCCTGCACCCGGCGAGGGGTGAACGCGGCGCTCACCAGACGGCGGAGCCGGGTGTGGACGGGTGGGTCGAGGTCGATCATCGACGCCCGGGCGTCGAGGGCGTCGGGATCGATGTCGTAGATCTGGATGTGGCCGACAGCGGAGGAGTAGGTGTCGGGATCGCGGGAGACGGTGAGGACGTCGCGGTGACGGGTCACCGACCAGAAACCCGCGCCAACCCGGTCGTCGGCTTCGGTCCACGACAGGCCGTCTGCGGCCCTCATCACCGCGAACGCGTCGTGGGGGATCCCATCACCGAAGACGCCGGCGTCGTTGAGATCGACCGGCGCCGGGGGACGGGAGCGGGTCACGTGTCTCCGGCCCTGATCCGGATCGCCCCGCTCGGGCAGGCCTCGATGACCGCCGCCGCCCGCTCGGCCGCCAGCTGGCCCGAGCCGATGACCACCCCCATGCCGTCGTCGTCATCGACCCGGAACACGGCGGGCTCCAGCAACTCGCACTGGCCAACGCCGATGCACACGTCGCTGTCGACCTCGACCGCCACCAGCTCGGGCCCGTCCGCCCCGCTCACGGTGCGCCCGACGTCCGGGCCCCGAGGTCGAGCGACAGGATGCCGTGGACGAAG
Source organism: Acidimicrobiia bacterium (assembly GCA_029861725.1). Lineage (GTDB taxonomy): Bacteria > Actinomycetota > Acidimicrobiia > Acidimicrobiales > SZUA-35 > CADEDH01. Next base: position 9,853 of record JAOTYQ010000039.1, read on the forward strand.
TTGGATGGCGCCCGCACGGGCTCGCCTCGCCGCTCCAGTCGCAGGCCGCGTCGCCGCATCTCGTCGAGCACGACGGCGATCTCCATCCGGGCCAGGAACGCCCCAAGACAGAAATGCGGCCCGCCGCCGCCGAACGAGACGTGGGGGTTGTCGGCCCGGCCGACGTCGAACCTCATCGGCTCGGCGAACGCATCGGGATCCCGGTTGGCGCCCGCATACCACATCACCACCTTGTCGCCGGCGGCGATCGCCGTACCGGCCAACTCGGTGTCGCAGGTCGCGGTCCGCCGCATGTGCAGCACCGGGGTCGCCCAGCGGAGCACCTCTTCCACCGCCGGGTCGACGAGGTCGTGATCGGCCAGGACTCGCTGCCACTGGTCGGGATGATCGGCCAGCGCCATCGCTCCGTGACTCAGCGCGGTTCGAGTGGTCTCGTTGCCGGCGAAGACCAGCACGTGGAAGAGGTTGCGGTACTCGTCGTGGGAGAGTCGGTCGCCCTCGTCCTCGGCCTGCACGAGCGCCGATACGAGATCGTCCCGGGGGCCCGTCCGGCGCTGGGCTCCCAGCTCCTCACCATAGGTGTACAGCGCATGGCTCGCCGGGCTGCCGAAGGGCAACAAGTGGAGCGGGGTCGTGTTGCCGTAGGCGTCATCGGGCAGCGATACCCGATCGCTGGTGCCCTCGACGAGATGGTTCGACAGCTCGACGAGGAAGTCGGCGTCGTCGACGGGCACCCCGAGGATCGACAGGATGACCCGGATCGGCAGCGGGGCTGCGACCAGCTCCACCCAATCACCTTCGCCTCGGGCCACGAACTCGTCGAGCAGCTCGGCGGCGATCTTGCGGGTGAGCGGCTCCCAGCGGCGGATGCTTCGGGGCGTGAACACCTTGCTCACCAGACGCCGGAGCCGAGTGTGGTCCGGAGCGTCGGTGTCGATGATCGACCGCCGGGCCTCGAGCGCGTCGGCGTCGAGGTCCCACAGGTTCGTGTGCCCGACCCCGGAGGAGAAGATCTCCGGTGCGGTCGACACCGCTTTCACGTCGGCGTGACGGGCCACCGCCCAGAAGCCATCGTCCTCATAGGGGTGCCAGACCAAACCCGAGGTCTCCCGCAACTCCGCGAACCGGCGGTGGGGGATGCCGTCGAGGTAGAGCGATGGAGTGGTCACGTCGATCATGGGTCAACTGTGCTCGATGAACCTCGCCCGCTCCCAGTCGTTGACCTCGTCGGGGTCGGGGGCGTGCTCGGCGGCGTGGCCCACCTCAGCCACCGCTATCGAGATATAGCTCTTCGAGAACATGTCGCCGAGCTGGGCTGCGAGCGGGCTCCCGTCATAGGCGGCGATCGCGCCGGCGAGGTCGGTCGGGAGGGCCGGATGGTCGCCTGGGTTGGAGTACATGTCGCCCTCGGCCATCATCGGTGGGGTGAGGCCCCGCTCGACACCGTCGGTCCCGGCGGCGAGGACGCCAGCGATGACGAGGTAGGGGTTGGCGTCGGCCCCGGCCGATCGGAACTCGACGCGGTTGGCCTGGGAGCCGCCCTCGATGATGCATCGAGCGAGCACGGTGCGGTTGTCGAGACCCCAGTGCACATGCGTTGGGGCGAACGTGTTCGGACGGATCCTCTTCGGCCCGTTCGGGGTCGGGGCCGCCAGCAGGGACATCGACTCGGCGTGCTCGAGCATCCCGGCGATCCACGAACCCATGAGCGCGTTGGGTCCACCGTCGGAGTCGGCGAATGCGTTGGCGCCCTGCGCGCTGAGGCTCGTGTGGATGTGCATCCCCGACCCCGATGCCTCGGTCCATGGCTTTGGCATGAACGTGGCCCGCAGGCCGTGCTGGACCGCCACCTGCTTGACGATGCTCTTGAACAGCACGGTGTCGTCGGCGACCTTCATCGCCCCACCATGGCCGGTGTTGATCTCGACCTGGCCGGGCCCATATTCGGCGTTGGACGACTCGACCTCGACGCCGGCTCCGAGCAGCGCGTCGCGCATGTCGGCCAGCGCGTCCTCGATGGCCAACGCATCGGTGAGCGAGCTGTACTGGATATGCGACTGCACCGGCTCCCACTCGGGGGTGCAGAGGAAGAACTCCAGCTCGGTGGCCACCACCGGATCGAGATCCTGAGCCCGGCACCGCTGGATCTGGGCGGCCAGCACGTTCCGGGGGGCGAGCGCATGCGGCTCGCCGCGCTGGTCGAGGCTGTCGGCGAATATCAGAGCGTAACCCGGTCGGTGGGTGAGTATCCGGCCGGTGCGCTCATCGACCACGAGATGGCAGTCGAGGAACCCGGAGTCCATGTTGATGAACTCGTTGTCTGGCAGGTCATTCTCCATGTCGATGACGAAGATGGCGTCGGCGAGGTGGACGCCGTGCTCGACGGTGGTCGAAAAGAACCGATCGACGGGGACCCGCTTGCCCCGCAGGTGGCCGTAGGTGTCGGGGGTTGCGATTTCCACGGTGTGGATGTCCGCTTCCTTGCAGCGGCTCCGGAACTCGTCCAGGTTGGATGCCGGTCGGGTGGTCATGGGTCCCCTCGTTTCCGTCTCGTGGTTGCTTGCGGTCAGGCGGGAGCGGCCGTGCCGAGATAGGCGGCTTGGACCGTGGGATCGGCGTGGATCTCGTCTGGCGTCCCGCTAGCGATCACCGCACCGCGATCGAGGCAGTAGATCCGATCGCAGATGCCGGTGATGAAGTTGAGATCGTGATCGATCACGACCACGCCGGCTCCGATCGTTTCGGCCATCGTGCGAACCTGCTCGACCATCGCCAACGACTCGGCGTCGCTCATCCCGCTGGTCGGCTCGTCGAGAAGGAGGAAGGTGGGGGCGGCGGCTGCGGCTCGCGCCAGTTCGAGGCGGCGCGAGTTGCCGTAATCGAGCTCGTCGGCCCGGCGGTGGCGATGGTCCCACAGACCGGCAACGGCGATGAGCTCGTCGATCGAGGGACGGGACCGGCCATCGCGGTGGGCCTCGGCGATCAGATAGGCGGCCTCCACGTTGTCCCGCACCGAGAGCGCCGAGAAGAGGCGCAGGTTCTGGAAGGTGCGAACGAGGCCTCGCCGGGCGATCTCGTGAGACGGCTCCCCGGTGAGGTCGTCGGAGTCGACCAAGACGCGTCCCGCGGTCGGTGCCACGATCCCGGTGAGGACGTTGACGAGGGTCGTCTTGCCGGCGCCGTTCGGTCCGATGAGACCGACTATCTCGCCGACGTTGGCGACGATCCCGGCCGACCCCAGCGCTCGGAAGCCTCCGAAGTCGACCGTGAGGCCGTCGGCTTCGAGGCGAGCGCGGCTGTGAGCGGCGCCATCGGCGATCGGGCCGAGGGTCGGTCGTCCGGGCTCCTGCGGCCGTAACCACCGGCGGGCCAGCCACTCGTCGAGCTCCCAGTCGTTCATGAGCCCGTTTGGTCGGAAGATCATGAACCCCAGCATGGCCAGCCCGAGCCCGATGGTCGGCAGTCCCTCCCGAAAGATCCAGTCGACGGCGGCGGCGTCGAGGCTGAGGCCGAAGAGCTCGTAGCCCTCGGTTGCGAGACGCCGGGTCAGCTCTCGGGCGGCGGTTATGACGACGACACCGACAACCGCCCCGGTGACGCTGTTGCGGCCACCGACGATCAGCATGACCAGCGTCAACAGCGTGTACTCGAAGAAGAAGAACCGCGGCGTGATGTTGCCGATCTCGTACACCCGGAGCGATGCGGCAACGGCGACGACGGCCACCGACAACAGGAGCGCCGCCATCTGCTGGACCTGCGGATCGACGCCCATGGCCCGGGCAGCGAGATTGTCCTCCCGGGCGGCCTTGGCCAATCGGCCGGCCCGGCTCTGGGCGAAGAGCCGGGCAGCGACGATGGCGACGAGCAGCACGGCCAGGATCGGGAGCATCGAGTCGAGGGTGTCGCCGATTCCGAACGACAGCGGCGCCCGATTGCCACCGGTCAACTGGGTCCAGTTGATGGCCACCTCATGGGTCACGAACAGCAGAGCGAGCGTGATGACGGTGGCTGCAACCGCTCCAGACTTCGCCCCTGATCGTGCCAGGCCGATGCCGACGACCACCGCCACCACCAGCGTGACCGCCACCGCGATGAGGGTCGCAACGATGGGGCTCACCTGGACCTGGTCAAGCCCCGCGGGGGCGTCGGCGATCCATCGGGCCTTGCGCTCCGGATCGATGGCAAAGATGGCGAAGACGTAGCCGGCGACGGCCCCGAACCCGATGTGACCGAAGGACAGCACGCCGGTGTTGCCGATGTAGATCTGGATTCCGATGACCATGATGGCATCGATGAACATTGCAGTGATCAGTCGCTCCGCCGAACCGCCGAGCACCGCGGCGTAGATCAGGGCGCCCCCGACGAGCACGGCGAATAACCCTACCGAGCCGGCGGTCGGGAACAGAAGGTCGCGCCTGCGGTCGGGGAACATCGCTATACCCGCTCCGCGTGGGCGACGGTGACGAAACCCTGGGGCCGGAAGATGAACAGCAAGGCAATGAGCGCGAAGACCACGCCATCGGTGAGGCCGGCGATGCTGTCGGGCAGCCGGGACCGGAGCAGCACCTCGGCCAGGCCGAGGGCGAAGCCGCCCATCACCGCCCCCCGCAGGCTGCCGAGACCGCCGATCAGGGCGGCGAGGACGCCTTTCAGCATCGGGGTGAGGCCGGCCCCCGGTGTGGTCTGACCGGCTCGCATCAGCCAGAAGATCGCGGCGATCCCCGCCAGCGCTCCCGACAGCGCGAACGCGCCGCGGATGACCCGGTCGGAGCGAACGCCCATGAGCCGCGCGGTGTCGAAGTCCTCGGCGGCCGCCCGCAGGGAGAGGCCGAACATCGTCCGCTGCAACAGCAGCGTTGTCAGACCGAGGGTCACCAGCGTGACGGCGATCACGACCACATCGAAGACCTCGAAGTTGATGCCGCCGACATCGAACGTCTTGGTGATCCAGTCGGGCCGGTCGAAGCTCCTCACCGCAGCGGAGACGTACATGAAGAACGCCGCCTCGATGAGGAAGTGCACCCCGAACGAAGTCAGCAGCAGCGTGAAGTCGGGGGCGTTCCGCACCCACCGGAACGCCACTTGCTCGATGGCGATCGAGGTGGCGATCGCGACCACGACGACGAGCGGCGCGATCAGGTACCAGCTCCAGCCGGTGATGAAGGCCCAGTACGCGGCGTAGCCGGACACGGTGATCAGCTCGCCGTGGGCGAAGTTGAGCAGGTGCATCACGCCGAAGACGACGGCCACCCCGAGCGCCAGGAGTGCGTAGATGCTGCCGCGACCGAGACCGTCGGCGATGTTCTGCACGAGCTCGGTCACGCCTGCGCTCCCTGGCCGTTGCTCGAGCTGTCGCGCCCGCCGACGAAGGTGTCGAACAGGTTTTCGCTGGCCGCCAGCTCCGGGCCGGTGCCCGACGCGACCACCTCGCCGGAACGAAGCACGTACGCCCGGTCGGCGACCTCCAGCATGCGGGTGGCGTTCTGCTCGACGACGAGCAACGTTCGTCCCCGGTCGCGCAACGTCGCCAGCAGATCGAAGACGACTTCGACCAGCACGGGGGCGAGACCGAGCGACGGCTCGTCCATCATCAGTAGCCGAGGCTTCGACATGAGGGCCCGGGCGATGGCGAGCTGCTGAGCCTCACCGCCCGACAGGTAGCCCGCTGACGTTTGGTGCCGCGCCCCCAGCACGGGGAACAGCTCGACCATCTCGTCGAGCAGCGACGATCGCTCTCTCGTCGGAACCGTCACCCCGCCGATCCGCAGGTTCTCGGCCACGGTGAGATCGGTGAAGATACGACGATGCTCGGGGACGAGGGCGACGCCCGCCTGCAGCATCCGATCGGGGGTCCAGCCGGTGACGTCGGAGCCGTCGAGCTCCACCCGCCCGCCGGCTGGCTTGAGCAGGCCGGCGACCGTGTTCAACAGGGTTGTCTTGCCGGCACCGTTGGAGCCGATGATGCCGATGACCTCACCGGCCCCAACCGATATCGACACGCTCCGCAGCGCCGAGATCGAGCCGTATCTCGTGGTGAGCCGCTCGACCTCAAGCACTGCGTCGTCCTTCGACCCCCGTCATTCCCGGTGCATTAGCTTGTCACGAGCGTGTCGGCACCATCGACGACCTGATGGATCGAGACCGGCTTGTCGGGAACTCCGGTCGTGCCGGCGTAGCTCATCGGCCCGGTGAACCCCTCGAACTCGGTGAGCGCAGCCACGGCGGCACCGATGTCGGCCGGCTCGGTGCACCCACAGTTGAGGATCCCCTGGATGCCGAGCAGCATCGAGTCAGCGTAGAGGCCGGCGAACGTGCCGCTCTCGAGGACCTCGCCAGTCGTTGCTTCATAGCTCTGCAGCAACTGCTCGATCCGCCCGCCGGGCTCGGCGAAGGCATGGGTGGTGTGGATGATGCCATCGATGTTGTCTTCGAAGAGGCCACCAGTGGCCTCGAAAGCGTCGGTGCTCATATAGGTCAGCCCGTCGAGGCCCTGACCCTCTAGCTGACCCCGCAGCGCGGTGAGCTGGAATGCGAGCATCGCCGAGTACACCACCTCGCTCCCGTCGGCCAGCCCCGCGATCTCGTTGACCTGAGCCGAGAAGTCGGTGTCGTCGATCGGCACGTAGTTCTGGTCGGTGATGACCTCGCCGCCGCCCTCGGTGAACACCTCGGTGAACACCTCGGGGTTGTAGCCGAAGTATGGACCGGGGCTGGAGAACGTGATGGCCCGGGTGAAGCCCTGGGCGAGCGCGTACTCGGCCGCTGCGGTGGCCTGGGCCGTGTCGTCGAAGGTGACGAGGAACGAGTTGATGTCGAGATCGGGCAGGTTGGGCTCGGTCGAGGCGGCGAAGAACACCGGCACCTGTCCTTCGGTCACCTGGAGGACCGGTTCACCGATGTCGGCGAACGGCGGTCCGATCAGGAAGTGGGCGCCGGAGTCGAGGAGCTCCTGGGCCACCCGGGAGGTGACCTCCGGATCGCCCTGGATATCGGAGACCATCACATCGATCGGTTGGCCGTTCACACCGCCGGCGCAGTTGATGAGGTCGGCGAGGTGCTTCGTTGCATCGCTGCCGGGCACGTCGGCGAAGCCGGAAACCTCGCCGAAGTCCATGGCCATGCCGACGACGATCGGATCGCCGCTCGGTGCCTCCTCGCAGTTGGTGAGGTCGGCGGCCAGCGCCGCATCGATGTCGACCCCGCCGACCGATTCACCGCCGGTCTCGGTCGTCGTGCCGCCCTCGTCGGCCGCCTCGGTCGTCGTGCCGTCCTGGTCGGTGGCCTCGGTCGTCGTGCCGCCCTCGTCGGTCGCCTCGTCCGCGTCGTCGTCGCCGCAGGCCGCAGCGATCAGTGCCAGCGCGGCAAGCAACGCGAGCAGGTTCCTGAGCTTCATACCTCTCCCCTTCGTCTGCGACCGGTCCGCGCGGCCGCCGGGTTGTGTCCTCCCTGGAACGCTGCGCACGATGAACCGATCGGTTGCCGGCCCACCCGCACGCTCCGTCTCAGGTAAGCGCCACAGCATACTCCGCGGCGGTTCTGGTGCGAACACGACGAAGGTAGTGCCGCTGATCCCACCGCTTCGCCAATCGGGTGCTCTCCACCGGCCCGTAGTACCGTTCGACCAGGTAGCACGTCTCAGGGGGACCCGACCATGATTCCCGCCGGCATCATCTCCGCCGATGGCCACGTTTGTGAGCCACCGAACTGTTACGTCGATTTCATCGACCCGCAGTATCGAGACCGGGCCCCGACGGTGGTCGAGCAGGACGACGGCACCGAGGCGTTCGTGGTGCCCGGCATGAAACGCCCGATCAAGCTCGGCTTCGTCGACGGGGCCGGATTCGGTCCTCGGGAGCGAAACGAGCGGGCCAAGGTGATGCGGTTCGAAGACGTCCGCCCGGCCGCCTACCTCGGCCGGGAGCGGCTGCCGTTCATGGACCGCGACGGACTGGGGGCCGAGCTGATCTACGCATCGGTGGGCATGGGCATCTGCATGCACCGAGACGCTGACTACAAGGACGCCTGTATGCGGGCCTACAACCGGTGGCTCCAGAACATGTGCGCCGAGGCCCCGGACCGGATCTTCGGGCTCGCCCAGACCGCCGTGCTGAGCGTCGACGCCGCCATCGAGGATTTCAGCCGGGCCAAGGAGATGGGCATGGTCGGGATGATGATGCCAGGCGACCCGATCCACGAGGATTACGACCACCCCGACTACGACGCCCTGTGGGAGTGCGCCGTCGACCTCGGGTTACCGATCTGCTTCCACATCCTCACATCACGGGCCGGCAGCATCCATGCCGAGACCAGGGGCCACCCGCTCAACAACTTCCTCGGCATCATCCGAGCCATCCAGGACGTCGTTGGGTTGATGACGCTGGGCGGCGTGTTCGAGCGCAACCCCGACTTGAAGCTGGTGGTAGCGGAGAGCGACGCCGGCTGGCTGCCGCACTACATGTACCGGATGGACCATGCCGCCAGGATCAATGCCGAGGGAGGGATCCTGAAGGGCCTGTCCAAGCTCCCGAGCGAGTACATCAGGTCCAACGTGTGGGCCACCTTTCAAGACGACGTGACGGCGTATCACACCACCGAGCTCATGGATCACCGTCACCTACTGTGGGCGAGCGACTTCCCCCACACCGACTCGACGTGGCCGCTGTCGCGCCAGCTGATCGCCGAGCAGGCTGGCCACCTGACCGAGAGCCAACACCAGGACATCTTCCGCGACAACGCGGCCAGACTCTTCAACCTGCCCGCCGGCGAGCGCTCCTGGCGGATGGAGACGGCTGCAGCCTGAAGGATGGGTGGCCTGTAGTTGCCAC
>JAOTYQ010000462.1 GCA_029861725.1 Acidimicrobiia bacterium
ACGGCCGAGGAGCGCACCGATTCGCAGGATCGACCATCCGTAGCTCCACTCCCGCTCCCATGGGTGACGCTTGCCCTCGACGCGGTTGACCTCCTCGAGGGAGAAGAACCGCCAACTTCACCGTCAGGTCCAGCTGATCACGCACCTCAGGCATCCAGCGCGAGGTCTGATAGGCCCATGGGCAGAGGACGTCGAAGTGGAAGCCGACGGTGTCGGGCCGAGTGGGTGTGGTCATGGTTCTTCCTCGCAATCAGAGACGGGTGGTTTGGTCAAGCATCAGTCGGTGACCTTCGGTCGGTGCATGGCCATCGGACACAGGCGTCCCTCAAACCGAGGGTTGGGCCCTCGACGACCGCTTTGAGGTTGTCGAGCGTCTGGACGATGTTCTTCAACAGGAGGTCGTGGCGGTTGATCTTCTGGAAGAACTCGCCGTCGAGTATCGGCGAGTCGAAGCTCTCGGTGACCCGACAGCCCGACTCAGTCGGCTCGATCGTGTAGCGCCAGGTTGTGCTCCGGGCCGTTCCCGAGGCACGCACCAGTTGCGGGTCGAGTTCGACTACGACGGCGGCGGCATCAGCAAGGGCGGCACCGCCAGCCTCTTCATCGACGGGGAAAAGGCCGGCCAAGGTCGAGTCGAGCACACGGTCGGCATCCTCTTCGCCTCCGACGAGACCGTGAACGTCGGCCAGGACTCGGGCACCGTCGTGACCGACGCCTACCCATCGACCAGCGAGAACGGCTTCACCGGGAGCATCAACTGGGTGCAGCTCGACGTCGACGAAGCAGCCGACGACGCCGACCACTACCTCGACCCCGCCGAACGCCTCCGCATCGTCCTCGGACGACACTGACCCTGGACAGCGCCGACACCTGATTCACTGAACAGCCGCGTACGAGCAGCGCCACGCAACCCACCTCGTTTCGGCGGCCCCTCCGGCATGCGATGCGTCACCGTCGAGGCGACCAGAAGAACGTGGCGCCGAACAGGTGTGGGCGCGCGCTATCCGGCAGTCCTCAGCGGGCCCGGCCGTGGGCGGCGCGGCTCGCGGCCCACGGCCTCGACGACCCCAAGTTGTTGTCGACGGCGGCTCAGGGTCGTCCGAGCCATGTGCGGTAAGTCGGCGATCTCCGCAGTCCACCGGCTCCCGTTCCAGTAGCGCCAACGGTACACACCGGTTGGATCGGCTGCCCACCAACGTTTCGTATTTCAAACCCGACGGCCTGGGTCTGCCGGAGGCGGCGGCGAGGGCGACCTCGGGGTGGTCCTGGGAGTCCCAGTCGGCGGCGATGGCGGACCATCGCTCGTCATATTCGTCGTCGGTTAGGTCGATGCGGGCGGCGGTGGCTGCGGCGACCTCGTCGCCGAGCAGGATCTCGAAGGGATCGGCGAACTCGGAGTGGACCTCGTCTGTGTCGCTGACATAGATCTTCTTGAATAATGGCCTGGTTGAGCTGGCGCTTGACTGTGGGCGACGGTGGCGCCCGCGGTGGTCGGCTGTCGATGCGGGGTCGGGGCCTGTCACGGAGTGTTCCGGATCGTCGTCGCTCGCTGGCTGGCGCGGTCGCGCAACGCAGCGTCGGTGGCGTCTTCGTCGCCAGCTACGTTGGCTACCATCTTGAACACTGCGTTCCACGTCGTGCTTTTCGCAGTGGTGGCTGCTGCCAGCCCGCTTGCCCTGGCGGCGACGTTTGTGGTCATCGAGAGTGCCCGCCCGCGTGCGGACGGCATCGGGTTCGCAGTCGGCTACGTCGTCGGGACGGTGCTCGCGTGCTTGGTGTGCGTGGTCGTCGGCGCGGCGTTCATCGACGGGGTCGAGTCCCATGGCACGATCGAGGCGGTGGTCGAGTTGTTGGCCGGTGCCACGCTCCTGGTGGTCGGCGCGAGGGCCCGGCGCTCCGAGCCTGCTCCCGAGAGGACCGGTCGCGGGCCTGCGATCATGGCGGGTCTCCACGAGATGGGCCCCGCGGCCGCGTTCTCGACGGCGGCGCTGCTCGGTTTCGGAGGCCCGAAACGCCTGTTGTTCACATTGCTGGCAATGACGGCGATCAGTGGCGCCGGCGACGGACCGGTAGCGGATACGACCCTGGTGGTCTCCTACGTCGTCCTCGCCACGGCCCTCGTCTGGGCGCCCGTGTCGTTCATGATCGTCGCGCGCGACCGAGCAGAACCGATGCTGGAACGCTCCGAGTCGTGGCTCAGGACTCACGCTCGGGGGTTGCGCGTGTGGATCTCGCTCACGTTCGGCGCCGTGCTGGTCGGAGACGGGTTGCTGCGCCTCGTCGGATGAGGGCGCCGACGAGCGTCGCTTGCGTCGCCCGACCGGTTCACTTGGTGGTGTTCGCCGATGGCTTGGGAAGCGCCGACTCGATGGCGCGGCTGGCGATGAGCGCGACCACCGCAGCGATGAACACGGCGCTGCTTTCGGTCGGGGGGAGCCCGGCGATGAGTGCGACGAGGGTGGCGATGCTGAGCGGGACGGGGATGACCGCTGCGGGGACGGCGGCCATCATCGCTGTAACGGCGAGCCCGAGTGGGATGTCGCCTCAACCACGGGCCGTCACGATCGGCATCACCCACACCGGATGATCAGTGCTCGCCTGGACAGCCGGAAGCCACGACGTACTAGCCTCTTGGTGTGGTCGAGCGAGCCGTGAGCGGGTCGCGGGGCAGGACGGCCGGTGCACCGGCGACCGATCCCTGGGACCTACCCGAGCGGGTTTCGTGCCGACTGGCCGGCCCGTTCCAAGCTCTATCCTCCGCGACCTCGATCGCGGCAGATCAGCCGCCGAGCGGTCATCGACCGGTTGCGGGCGACCGACCCGGACGCGGTGCTCGTCACGGCGCCGGCCGGGTACGGCAAGTCGACGATGCTCGCCGAACTGGCCCGCCTCGACGGCCGCCCGACGGCGTGGTTGACGGTGGACGAGGTCGACAACGATCCGGCCGTCCTCCTCACCGGCATCGCAGTGGCCCTCGACGCCGTCGAGCCCGTCGACTGGGATCGGTTCGCGGCGCTCGTTCGGGGCCCGATCACGATCGCGTCACCCGCGTTGCGCGGGTTCGGATGGATGCTCGCCGAGCGGACCGTCCCCGTCCTGCTGGTAATCGACGATATACATGAGCTGACCTCGAACGACGCAGTGGACGTCGTCGAGGCCCTGGTCGAGGCCATCCCGGAGGGTTCGACGGTGGTGCTGGGCGGGCGCGACGGATCTCGGCTCCGCCGCGGCAGCCTCCGACGCCGGCGGAACATCGCCGAGGCGCAGGTCGATGACCTTGCGTTCGACGCTCGGGGGGTCGCCGAGCTGTGTGCTGCGTTCGGAGTGGAGGTCGAGCAGCACGAGATCGACGCGTTGATGGACGCGACCGAGGGGTGGCCGTTGGCGGTGTATCTGTCGCTGCAGACTCGGGACGAGCGGGCGTCGCAGGGTGGACGCGCGGCGATCGGCGGCAACGCGCGTCTGATGGTCGAGTACTTCTCCGACGTCCTCCTGGCGGGGCTCGACCCGGAGACGGCAGCGTTCCTGATGGCCGTCTCGACACTCGAACGCGTCTCGGGTGAGATGTGCGACGACGTCCTCCGGCGCACCGGGTCCGCCGCCCTCCTCGAGGACCTCGAACGCCGTAACTACCTGTTGATCTCGCTCGATGATCGTCGCGAGTGGTACCGCCTGCACCACCTGTGGGCGGAGTTCCTGTCGACCGAATACGACCGTCGCAGCCCGGGCACCTCGGCAGAGGTAGCGGCCCGGGCGAGCGTCTGGTATGAGGAGCACGGCGAGATCAACGCCGCCGTCATGAGCGCCGCGAGGTCGGGCGATCTCGACCGTGTCGAACGGCTGGTTGTTGCCTACTTCCCGGCGTTCGGGACGTCGGGGCGCCTCGCCGCCATCGACCGATGGATCGGGTTGTTCGACCACGAGGACCTGATGAAGCGGCCGCTGCTCATGGTCGTCGTCGGCAACGCGAAGTGGATCGCCGGTGACGGCGCATCAGCCGCGGCGTGGTTGGCCCTGGTCGACGCGGCCGCGACGGTGAACGATCCCGAGGCCGGACAAGGCTGGAGTCCGCCGGTTGCGTTCGCCCTGCTGCGCGCGAACATCGGTTGGCTCCCGGCTGCCGAGATGGTAGAGGACGCGCAGTATGTCTATGAGCACCTGGAGCCCGGGGCGGACTGGCGACCGGTCGGCTGCGCTCTTCGCGGCGCGGCAGCGTTCATGCTCGGCGACAACATCACGGCGGAACGGATGTTCCGGGAGAGCGCCTTCGGTGCGGTGGAGCGCCCGCTGGTGAAGGCCATCGCGCTCGCGCATCTTGCCGTCGTGCACCTCGAGCAGGGGGACTGGGATGCGGCTGCCCAAGCCGCGGACGACGGTCGCTCGGCGGGACGAGAACTGGATGCCGTACCGGGGATGTGCCTCGTCAATGCGGTGGCCTCGGTGATCGCAGCCCGACGGCGGGACATGGACGGCGCACTGGAGCTGGGGCGGCGCGCCCGCCGACAGCTCGCCGGCTTCGAGGGAGTTTCGCCCTGGCTGAACTTCCAGACGAGGATCGCCCTTGCTCGCAGCATGGTGATGACCGGGCGGCGGGGCGAGGCGGTGACCCTGCTCGAGGAAGTCGACGCAATCCTGGAGAACCTCCCCGACGCTGTGGCGGTGCGGGAACAAGTTGCGGTGGTGCGGCGCAGTTCCTCGCCCCGCCAGAGCTCGGGGAGCCACGGGCCGTCGTCGCTGACGACCGCCGAGCTGCGTGTCCTGCAGTACCTGCCATCCCACCTCTCGATCGGTGAGATCGCCGAGCGGCTGTTCGTGTCGCGCAACACGGTCAAGTCGCAAACGATCTCGATCTACCGCAAGCTGGGCACGTCGTCACGGGGCGGGGCGGTCGCCATCGCAAACGATGTACAGCTCATTGACTGATCGCCCGCGCGGTGTTGGTCGTGGAGGGCATCGATCCGACCCAGGAGACGATGCTTGCGGACTCGCTTTGAGTGTTGTCGTCGCCCGTCCCCTGCCGCATCTGGAAGGTTGGGCTCGATGGC
>JAOTYQ010000463.1 GCA_029861725.1 Acidimicrobiia bacterium
AAGCCCCTCGGTAGCGCGGGCAGCGAAGACGGCGCAGGGTCGCCTCGACCTGCACCCGCCACACCCCCAGATCCAGATGCCGCCATCTCGACGGGCACGGCCGGGTGTCGTAGCGGAATCGGGTCTTGTGGCCACAATGCGGGCAGATCAACCGGCGACGGCGCAGCGCCACGACCACGGTGATCACATTCAGGCCAAAGGTGACCGAGGTGACGTTCACGCCATCGAGGCGAAGCAGGCGCTTGAATGCAGTAGTGACGCGCACGGGCGCGGGGACCTCCCAGAGCTCACGGTGTAGGAACCACGAACTCTGGCCCCAGCCCGTGCGGGTCACGCGGACCCGCTCACCACCCCGATCGACCCGCTACCACAGACCCGACGCCGCCTACCCCACCCACACCACAGTCAAGAGAGCCGGAAAGTGCACCTTTGACCCTGCATCGATTGGCCTCATGGGCCTGAACTAGGTGGTGACGGCGCCGTTGTGAGCACCGGCAGCTCGAAACCCGGGCCGGTGGTGCGGTCGCCGCTAGGTCGTGAGTGGATCGCTGGAGGTATCACGATGACGTGTAGCAAGAGGACGTGCATGATCGTCGCTGGGATTGGGCTAGTGATGGCTTGTGTTGTGGCCATGGCCCGCAAGCACCAGCGGGAAGGTGAGGGTGCAGCCGAGCGCCCCACGATGTGGGACAAGATGCGGCAGGGCATGGAGGAGATGCCGGATGATTTCCCGCCTCGGGTCATGTACGACAATGTCGAGGCCGCTCGGGCCAACACCGAACGGATCCTCGAGATCCTCAAACCCGACAACGGCGGTGACAAGGTGGACGACGCGGCCAAGACCGGCGCCTGACCACCGAACGTCTTGGAGCAACAGGAGGCCCGGGATGAGCCCGACTGGCGGGGACGAGCGGTGACCGGTGCCGGTTCCACGGAGGGGTTGGAGAGGATCGGTCGTCTTCGCGCTCCGGACCCCGGCCAATGGCCAGCTGAGATCGCCGAGCTGGCAAGCGGTTTCGCCGACAAGATGGGGTTCGTTCCCAATGTGATCGGGAACTTCGCGTTGCTTCCCGCTCACTTCCTGAGCTGGTGGGCCTACTTCGATGACCTGATGCGAGGGTCATCCGAGTCGGGGGTGACAAAGACCCAGCGGGAGATGATCGCAGTGGTGGTCTCAGCCGCGAACGGTTGCCACTACTGACTGCTGGCTCACGGGGCCGCGTGCCGGCTCCGCACCAAGGACCCGGTCCTGGTCGACCAGCTCGCCACCAACTACCGGCTAGCTGAGCTCGAGCCAGCCGAAGTGGCCATGCTCGACTTCGCCGTCGCGGTCACCGAGGCCTCGCAGCGGATCAGTGACGACGACCTGGAGGTGTTGCGTCGACACGGTTGGAATGATGAGGACATTTTGCACATCACCGAGATCGCCGCCATGTTCAGCTTCACCGGGCGCCTGGCCAACACGCTGGGCTGGATCGCCAACCCCGAATACAGCCACCTCGGCCGATACCCGCTCGACCCCCCAGGCCAAACTCAAACTCACTAGGAGTCCGCCATGGCCCCGACCCTCGATCAGACCTTCGGCGTGATCATGAACCGCATGATCGCCACCGGCCACGCACCCCACTACACCGAGATCGCCCACGAGCTCGGCATCGCCCCGGACGAGGGCCGGGCCGCACTGCACGCCCTGTTCGACTCCGGTATCTCGGGGTGGCTCTTCCCCGACACCGACTACATCTCGTCCTTTGCCCCGTTCAGCAATCTCCCCACCCAGTACCGCATCACGATCGACGACAAGCATGGCTGGTTCGGCCAATGAGGATTCGAGTCGCTAGCGGTCAGCTGGCTCACCCCAGGACAACCCGTGACGATCGACGCACCGTGCCTCGACTGCGGCCAACCGATCCACATCGAGATGCGAGACGGCACCGTCATTGCGGCTGAGCCGGACACGATCGTCGGCCACGTCGCCGTCCCCTTCCGCAAATGGGCCGAACAGCTGCCCTTCGCTTGAAGCACCATGAACCTCTTCCGGTCGGAAGAACACGTTCACCAGTGGTCGCAGTTCGAACCCGCCACCAGCGAACGCATCCTCACCCTCGACGACCTGGTCGAATTGTTCTCGGTCGACCACTTCACCCGCCGCCTCGACTCCCACTACATCGCCTCCGGCCTCCACGGCGACAGTTTCATCACTGCTGTAACCGAGCTGGGCCGAACCAGGTCCTACTGGTCCCCCTGACCGGCCTCCAACGAGATGACCCCGGGGCTCACCTCTTGGAGGTTCCGTGAGCAGAGAGCCGACACCAGTCGACACGATCGTCGTCGGTGCCGGCATCTCTGGGCTGGGGTGCGCCCGCCGCCTCTACGAATCCGGTGAGCGGTTCGTGGTCATCAGCTCCAACATCGGAGGACGGATCCTTCAATCGGCCGATGGCGCCATCCCCCTCGGTGCGTTCTACGTCCGAGCCGACTACGACCATGTCAATCAGATCGTGACCCGAGGCAGCCGCCTCCGCAGCCGGGACACCCTGCGCCATGACCAAGACGGCGCCTACACCCTATGGAATCATCGGCTCCTCACCCACCCGGGACAAGTGGTCCGATTCCTCCTGTTGCTGAACCGGTTTCGCCGTCACTACAACCGGCTCAAGACCAACAGCGAGACCCGATCACAGGCCCAAGCCATCCGGGCCGACCCCTTCCTCCACCAGTTCTACCATGAGCCCGCCACCACAACCGTCACCGATCACCGCTTCCCCGACCTCGCCCGCCACTACCTCGCCCCGGCCCTTCACGGCACCGCCTTCCTACCGCTCGACCAACTCACCGGCTTCACCATGCTCTTGGGCGCGCTACCCACCATCGTGGCGACCTACGAGTTCACCCTCCGCTGGGACGCCCTCCTCCACGACCTTCGACCGATGCTGGTCACCGACACCGTCACCACCATCACCGCCACCGACGGGGGCTACACGATCGGCACCACCAGCGGGCAGCGCTGGATCGCCCGGAACGTCGTGGTCGCTACCGACATCACCGAGGCCCAACGCCTCCTCGACATCACACACGTCAAGAAGCCAGTGCAAGTCCACATGTTTGAAATCGCCGGCGACCTCCGCCCACCATTCACCGCCGCCGACGTTCACCTGTTCGCCGACGATGAGACGACGCTGGCCATGGTCGCCCGACCCAACCAACCCGTCCTGTTCTGCACCCAGAGCCCCGCCCCCGACCTCGACCGCTACTTCACCCGCTGGGACATCATCGAGCACCACGACTGGAACCCGGCGTTCAACCTCGCCGGCGACGCACTCCTCGACTGTCAACAAGCCCCCAACCTCTACCTGATCGGCGACCACAACATCTGCGGCCTCGAGGACGCGTACCTCACCGGACTCTACGCCGCTAACCAAATCACCTCCCGGCCCCAGCAGCTACGACCACTCAGCCCCCCGTCGTCATGAAACCCCTGTTGCGAGCGGCCACCCGCGTCCACGTCTGGCTCTATAAGGCCACCAACGGACGGATCGGCGGTCGGATCAGAAAAGCACGAATCCTGCTGCTCACCACCACCGGCCGAAAATCCGGCCGGGCCCGCACCACCCCGGTCAGCTACCTCAACATCGACAACAAGATCGCAATCTGCGGCGCCAGCCTCGGATCGGACCAACCACCAGCCTGGCTCCGCAACCTCGAACAAGATCCCCACGTCCAAGTCAGAGTCGGCCTTCAACAAACCACAGCACTCGCCCGGATCACCCCACCCGACCAGCGAGACAACCTCTGGCCCCGAATGACCGACCAACTCCCAACGCTCCGCACCTACCAAGCAAAGACCACCCGAACCCTGCCCATCGTCCTGCTCGAGCCCGATACCCAGTACTAATGGGAGGCGTTGCCTCCCCGCCTCCTGGGCGCGGCCGTTGTCGCTGAGCGGGTGGTCGGACCGGCGAAGCCGGCTGATGCGTCAGGCCGATGTGGTGGGAGAGATGATGACGCGCACGCCAACACGGCCGTCGCCGTAGCGGAACCCGCGACGACCCGGCGTTGCGGATGACTGAAGTTGTGTGGCCCGTCCCTACAGAGCTGACACCGGGCGACGCTTGGTCGAAAGTCCCGATCGTTGCAGGTCACAGCCCGATCTCAGTCTCCACCAAAGCTGCGACAACCGCCAGAGAACTCGTCACAAAATTCGGGGGCCCCGCCCCCAAGAGATCTGGGAACGGATGTGAAGCAGTCCACAAGCTCGCCAGCCTTGTTGGCCTCCCGACCGCCATGAGCCGCGGTGGTACTGGCTGGTGGTGACCATCGCCTCTACACGACTGATGGTCGATTCGACAACGATCAATCTGAACAACCCGACATCGGGCAGCCACCAACGGTCCAGCTCCGAGGAGGACTTATGGCCAACCCCATCACGCCCAACCAGAACACTACGACCGACATCGTCGCCCCGGCACCAGCCACCCACACCGGACCAACCCGGTCCACCGAGCCGACCGAGGCCGAGCTCCGGCGGGTAGCCATCCGCCGGCTCAAGAAGAAACGAGACTTCCGCAGCCACCTCTTCGTCTACGTCGTGTTGAATCTCGCCTTCTGGGCCGGATGGATCATCGACGGAGCAATCAACACCTTCGAGTTCCCCTGGCCGGTGTTCCCCACCGTCATCTGGGGTCTCTTCGTCCTCGGCCACGCCAACGACATCTACTGGAAAGATCCCCTCCGCGAGGACCTAGTCCAGAAGGAGATCGAGAAACTCCGGGCTGCATCCCACCTCCACCCCCTCGAGGCCTACGACCTCGACGACGATGACGACGACTGGTGCTGAAACACCGACGCCCCTCGATGAGCACCAGGCCCCAGACAGAGTCCCCCGTCACCCTTCATCGGGCGAACCCGCAACCCTCCGTACTGATCGGATCGGAGCGTTCGACCTGGGCTCAGTAGACCTGTCACCCAGATCGACTCGCTCACCTCGTTGGTCCCGCAACGCTGCGCACCCGTGACGGCAACACTCAACACCACCCAGCGAA
>JAOTYQ010000464.1 GCA_029861725.1 Acidimicrobiia bacterium
ATGGTCTCATAGCCGGTGCGGTCCGACCCAGTTGACCGCCCGGGCCGGCGTCACCGGACCCGCTCGACGTACCGGGCCACGAGGTTCTCCAGCTCCTCCTGACGGCCCGAGACCGGCTGGGGATCGTCGAGCTCGAGCGCCCGCTTCTGGAGCCCCGGGAGGTCGGCGGACCCGGTGAGGATGTCCAGGCCGAGTCCCTCGTCCCAGCCGGCGTACCGCTGGGAGCGGATGGCCTCCAGCTCGCTCGACTCGAGGAGCGCCGAGGCGGCCAGGAGGGCGCGAGCCATCGTGTCCATGCCGCCGATGTGGGCGTGGAACAGATCGCTCCGGGCCATCGACTGGCGGCGAAGCTTCGCATCGAAGTTGAGGCCGCCGGTGGTGAGGCCACCGCCCCGGAGAATCTCGTACATGCCGAGCGTCATCTGCTCGACCGACACCGGGAACCGGTCGACGTCCCAGCCGAGCCGGTCATCGCCGGCGTTGGCGTCGATCGAGCCGAAGATCCCGGCGGCGTTGGCGTAGGCAACCTCGTGATGGAAGTCGTGCCCGGCCAGCGTGGCGTGGTTGACCTCGATGTTGACCTTGATCTCCTCGACCAGGTCATAGCGCTGGAGGAAGGCGTGGACCGCCGCCGTGTCATAGTCGTATTGGTGCTTGGTCGGCTCGAACGGCTTCGGCTCGATGAGGATCGTCCCGTCGAACCCGATCCGGTGAGCGTGCTCGACGACCAGGTGCATGAACCGCGCCAGTTGCTCGCCCTCTCGGCGGAGGTCGGTGTTGAGGAGGGTCTCGTAGCCTTCCCGCCCGCCCCACAGCACGTAGTTGGCGCCGCCGAGCCGGTTGGTGGCCTCGAGCATGTCGCACACCTGGGCCGCGGCCCGGGCGAAGATCTCCGGGTCGGGATTGGTGGCGGCCCCGGCGGCGTAGCGGGGGTGGGAGAACAGGTTGGCCGTCCCCCACAGCAGACCGACCCCGGTGCGCTCCATCAGTCCCGCCGCCCGCTCCACCATGGTCGAGAGGTTGGCCGACGTCTCGGCGAAGGAATCGGCCGGTGGCGCCATGTCGGCGTCGTGGAAGCAGAAGAAGGGGACCCCGAGCTTCTCGAAGAACTCGAAGGCGGCGTCCTGCTTCATCGCCGCCGCCGCCATCGGGTCGAGCGCCTGGTCGAGCCACGGCCGGTCCAGCGTTCCGGCACCGAAGATGTCGAAGCCGTCCCAGGCGAACGAGTGCCAGTAGGCGACCGCGAATCGGAGGTGATCCTCCATCCGCTTGCCGGCGACCACGCGGTCGCGGTCGTACCAGCGGAACGACAGCGGCTCGTCGCTGTCCGGGCCGAGGTAGCGGATCGGCTCGGTCACGTCGGTGAAGAAGTCGGTCATCGGTGCCGATGGTAGTCCGCACCCCCTCTGCAAGCGTGTTCCGACCGGTCTCGCAGCGTGGCCCGGTCGCGTCGGGTCCGACCTGCCGCGATCGACGTGAGCGACCGATCGTCGGCCTCTGCTCTGTTCCCGGTCCGACACAACGCCCGCACACGTGTTCGGGAAATGCTGCGACGGTCACCGATCGGCGTCGGACGACCTGTCACGATGGACGAACGCGAGCGGTGCCGGCACCGAGCCCGGCGGACGAGATGCAGGACGGTATGAACACCTCGATCACGAAGAGTCCCGTCACGATCGTCGACGTCGCTCGGAGCGCCGGCGTGTCGCACTCGACGGTCTCTCGGGTCCTGAACGGTAGGCCCTACATCAAGGCCGAGACCAGGCGCCGGGTGATGGACGCCGCCGAGCAGCTCGGCTACGTCGCCAACCTCAAGGCCCGCGGTCTCGCCGGCGGCCGCCTCGGCGTCATCGGGTTCGTGGTCGAGAGCCTGGATGGGAGCTACCAGACTGACATGGTCAGAGGCGTCGATCTGGCCCTCGCCGAGGCCGGCCTCGAGCTCATGCTCTGCACCACCCATCAGCGTGAGCAGCGGGAGGTCCTCCTATGTCAGCAGGCTCTCGATCGGCTTGGTCGACGGGTTGATCGTCGTCGCCGCCCAGAGCGTCGACCGCTACAGCAAGGATCTGTCGTCCCGAAAATTCCCGTTCGTGCTGCTCGATCACGCTGGCTCGAAGCTCGCCAACAGCGTGGTCGCCACCGACGCACAAGGCACGCTCGACGCGGTGGGGCACCTCGCAGGCCGCGGTCACCGGCGGATCGCCTACCTCGCCGGGAATCCCGCCGCCACCCGGATCGGGAACGACCGTCTCGACGGCTTCCGCCAAGCGATCGGGACGTTCGCGATCGACGACGACCAAGCCCTCATCCGAGCTGGCGACGGCTCCCCCCGCTGGGGTCGTGAGGCGGTGATCGAGCTGCTCGACCTCCCCCGACCGCCGACGGCGATCGTCGCCGGCTCCGACCACCTCGCGCTGGCCACCCTCGCCGAGCTCGCCGAGCGCGGCATCGACGTTCCCGGTCGCCTGTCGGTCGTCGGCTTCGACGACCTTCCCGAGGCGACGCTCGTGACCCCGCAGCTCACCACCGTTCGGCAACCGCGGGACGAGATGGGCCGACGAGCCGTCGCCCTCCTGCTCGATCAGATCGACCAGGTCGAGCGCCCGGTCGCCCACCTCGAGGTGCCAACCGAGCTGGTCGTCCGCCAGTCGACCGGGCCGGTTCCGGGCTGAGCACGACCAGGGGTCGAGCGAGCGGGACGAATCGGACAGCGTAGGAAAAACCGCCGAAGAGCCCGAAAAAGCGGAGGTCCCGGGCCGAAGTGCTGCCAGGATTGGGCCCGTCCTGAACGCCGAACCTCGGAGACAACCATCATGCCCAGTGGTCGCATCGCCAGCCGTGTTGCATCCATCGCTCCCTCGGCCACCCTCGCCGTGACCAACAAGGCGAACCAGCTCCGGGCCGCCGGTGAGCCGGTGATCGGCTTCGGAGCCGGCGAACCCGACTTCCCGACTCCCGACTACATCGTCGAGGCCGCGGCGCAGGCTTGCCGCGATCCGAAGAACCATCGCTACAGCCCGGCCGGCGGGCTTCCCGAGCTGAAGGAGGCGATTGCGCTGAAGACCAAGCGGGACTCGGGCTACGACGTCACACCGGACCGGATCGTCGTCACCAACGGCGGCAAGCACGCCGTCTACAACGCACTGGCCGGCGTGGTCGACGCCGGCGACGAGGTGCTGATCCCGACGCCGTACTGGACGACCTACCCGGAGCCCGTGCGGTTGGCTGGTGGGATACCGGTTCCGGTCGAGACGACGATCAGGTCCGGCTTCCGGGCAACCGTCGACCAGCTGGAGGCCGCCAGGAACAACCGGACGAAGGCGCTGATCTTCGTCAGCCCCTCGAATCCGACCGGGGCCGTCTATCCCCGCGACGAGATCGAGGCGATCGGCCGGTGGGCGGTCGAGCACGGTATCTGGGTGCTGACCGACGAGATCTACGAGCACCTCGTGTACGACGACAACGAGTTCCACTCGATGCCGACGCTCGTGCCCGAGCTGGCCGACACCTGCGTGGTCCTCAACGGCGTTGCCAAAACCTACGCCATGACCGGCTGGCGAGTCGGTTGGCTCATCGCTCCGGCCGACCTGGCCAAGGCCTTGGCCAGCCTCCAGTCCCATCAGACGTCCAACGTCGCCAACGTGGCCCAGCGGGCCGCCCTGGCCGCGGTCAGCGGCGACTTGTCGGCGGTAGAGGAGATGCGAGCGGCCTTCGACCGGCGGCGCCTCGCTATGCACCGACTACTCGACGGCATGGACGGGGTCGACTGCTTGCTCCCGCAGGGGGCGTTCTATGCCTTCCCGTCGCTCGAGGGCGTGATCGGTCGCTCGATCGCCGGCAAGCCGATCGGCTCGGCGCTCGAGCTGGCCGACGTGGCGCTGGAGGAGGCGAAGGTGGCGTTCGTCCCGGGTGAGGCGTTCGGCAGCCCCGGCTATGCCCGCTTCTCGTTCGCCCTCGGTGACGACGATCTCGGAGAAGGCCTCGGCCGGCTCGCCGACCTCCTCACGACCGCCCAGTGACCGACACCGTTCCCTACGGCGCCTGGCCGTCGCCGCTCTCGGCGGAGGTGCTCGCCGCCGGTGGGGTCCGCTTGGCTGGCGTCGCCAGCCGGGGCGACGAAACCTGGTGGTCCGAGCTGCGGCCCGCGGAAGCCGGGCGTACGGTGCTCGTGCGGCGCCTGGCCGGCGGTGATCCCACCGATGTGCTCCCTGAAGGCTTCTCGGCCCGGACCCGGGTCCACGAGTACGGCGGGGGCGCCTGGTGGCTCGGGGCCGAATCGGTCTACCTTGCCAACTGGTCCGACCAGCGCCTGTACCGTCTCGGTGCCGATCCGACCAGACCACCCGAGCCGCTCACCCCCGAGCCACCCGGACCGTCGGCGTGGCGCTACGCCGACGGCCGGGAGCACCCAACCGAGGGGTGGGTGGTGTGCGTGCGGGAGCGCCACGACCCCGGTGCCGATGGCGGTGAAGCGGTCAACGAGCTGGTGGCGATCGCCACCGGCGCCGTGTCATCGACGGGTCGAGTTGCGGCCCCGACGATCCTCGGCGCCGGTCCCGATCTCGCCACGCCCGCCGCCGACTTCGTCGCCGCCCCCCGGTTCTCACCCGACGGTCGCTGGCTCAGCTGGATCCGGTGGAACCATCCCCGCATGCCGTGGGACGGCACCGAGCTGTGCGTCGCCCCCGTGTTCGGCGGCATGCGGCTCGGCAACGTTCAGGTCATCGCCGGCAACGACGATGAGGCGATCCACGGTGCCGACTGGGCGGTCGATGGCCGTCTCGTCTTCTCCACCGACCGCTCCGGCTTCTGGAACCTCCACACCTGGACACCCGGCTCATCGGATGATCGGGCGCTCACCGGCCTCGACGGTGCCGAGATCGGTGGACCCCAGTGGGTCTTCGGCCTCCAGCGGTGGGCCGAGCTGAGCGACGGGCGGCTCGTCGTGGCCGTCACCGAGGACGCAACCGACCGGCTGGCGTTGGTCGATGACGGTGCCGTGATGCCGATCGACACGCCCTACGTGGAGATCGACGA
>JAOTYQ010000465.1 GCA_029861725.1 Acidimicrobiia bacterium
ACGTTGGGAGGGGAGCGATGATGCAGTCATCACCGGTCAGCTGCTGGTGGTCGATGCTGTTGAGGCACGTGTAGAGCAGGCTGCGCTGGGTCAGCACCGCTCCCCTTGGCCGGCCGGTCGTGCCCGAGGTGTAGACCATCAGGACCGGTTCGTTCGTGGCTGGAAGCCGGGCCGGGTCGTCGAGGAGCAGACCGGGACCGGTTGCTCTGGTCGCGTCGTCGGCGAACGGCTCGATGTCGAGATCGCGCAAGGGGGCGGTGGTTCCTGCTGCGGCTGCCGCCTCGGCCAGTGCCGCGTCGAACCCGTCGCAGGTCAACAGGGCCGACGGCTGGCTGTCGCTCAGCTGGAACGCCAGCTCCGGCGGAGTCAGCCGGTTGTTGAGCGGGCAGAAGATGGCGCCGATGCGGGCGCAGGCGAAGAGCGTCTCGAACAGCTCGAGCCGGTTGAGGCCGCAGTACGCCACCCGATCACCGGCCCCGGCACCGAGCTCCGACAAGCCGCGCGCCACCGACCCGATCCGGTCCCACAAGTGCCGGTAGCCCACCGTCGCGCCCTCGAACACAAAGGCCTGTCGGTCGGTCGTCGCCCATCGCCCGATCCAACCGTCGATCGATCCTGGCTCGGGGGTTGCCACGGCCGGTAAGCCTACGGTCCTGCCACGGCACCGGGCCACCACGCCGCCTCACCGGCCGGGCGCCACCGGGCGGGGTGGCACCGTTTGGGAGGCGCCTGGAGGGGGCACGTACACTTCCCCGCAGATGCCCGCAGACCATGGTGGGCAGGAGCTGACGACACCCGGGCCGGAGCAATCGAGCATGATCCTCACCGAAATCGACCACGTCGCCATCGCCGTCCACGACCTCGATGCGGCGATCGCGTTCTACCGGGAGGCATTCGGGGCCGAGGTGGTCCATCGCGAGGTCGTCGAACGCGACGGCGTCGACGAGGCGCTGTTGGCCGTCGCTGAGTCGTATGTGCAGCTCCTCACCGCCATCCGTGACGACTCGCCGGTAGCCAAGTATCTGGAGAAGAGAGGTGAGGGCCTCCATCACGTCGGCTATCGCGTCGAGGACTGCGCAGTGGCGTTGGCGTCGATGGTGGCGGCGGGGGCCACGCCGATCGACGACGAGCCACGTCCGGGATCGAGGGGTACCACGGTCGCCTTCATCCACCCGAAGGGGGCACTGGGCACACTGATCGAGCTCGTGGAGGAGTAGGCGTCGACCGACGGCCTCCACGCCCGTGCCGGTGGCGCCCTCAGCCGAGTTGCTCGAGCAAGAGGTCGAGGCCGGCGGCGGCGAAGCGGAACATGTTGGCGGCGCGATCGTCGTCGCCGGTCAACACGTTCCTCGCCACCGTCGAGCCGTCGGGCCGGGCCACCGCCACCCACGAGTGACCGGGGGGGTCGCCGTAGGGATTGCCGGTGGGCCCGGCCGCGCCGGTCTCGGAGACACCCCAGTCGGACCGGAGCTTGGCCTGGGCGCCGAGTGCGAGGTGCTCGGCGTAGGGCTCGGTCGCACCTCGGAGGTCGTCGGGCAGCTCGCCCCGCTCGAACAGCAGCCCACGAGCCCGTCCCGTGTAGATGATCGACCCGCCGAGGAAGTAGCTCGACGCGCCGGGCACCGAGAGCAGCGCAGCTGAGATCAGGCCTCCGGTCGAGGATTCGGCGATACCGACCAGCTCACTGCGGGTGGTCAGCGCACCGGCGATTGCGTTGGCGGTTGCAGCGAGATCGGCGAACACGGGCGTCGCTTCGGATGACGTCATGCCGCCGGTATAGCCCCGGGTTCAGCGTCGGGGAAAGCCGGCACCACGACTCCTCTCCGTCTGTCAGGAGGCCTCTGTGTAGCGGATCTGACACAAGCTGCGTATCGGCTCTGACCGAGCCCGGAAACCGCTTTCGGCTCTCGCGACCGCTCTACTACGCTTCGCCTCGAACAGCAGTCGCCGGAGCATGGCCGGAGGGGTGCCCCGACGACTGCCCGGCAGCCGGCGCAGTGAGGAGTGCCTCCGCTGTCTCACCTGGCGGAGCACCAACCTCGTCCTGTCCGCGCTGGCGTCGACGGGGGTGTGGACGGGCTGGTCCCGACCACACCCCCACGTTCTCTGGCCGGAGCTCGCCTCAGCCCGCCAGCCGGTCGAGCTCGAAGTCGACGGCCACTGCGACCTCGACGTCGAGGGTCCCGGCCTCGATCGGGGCTGCTTCGGCCATCGCCCCCACCCCTCGGGTGATGCCAGCGGCGAAGACCGGCCCGGCCTCCGCCCCGTCGACGATCCGGCGGGCCGGCCCGAGGCCGACGCCGGCCAAGTCGGCCAGCTGCCGGGCCGTGGCCAGCGCATCGGCCCACGCCAGAGCACGCGCCTCGCGCTCGGCCGTTGCCGGGTCGCTCAAGCGGAAGTCGAGCCGGTTGATCGTGGTCGCGTCACCCCCGGCTTCCGTCGCCGCGCTCAGCACATCCGACAGCCGCTCCACCGCTCGAACCGTGACCCGGACGCTGTTCGCCACCCGGTACCCGAGCAGCCGCCGGGGCTGGCTGCGGTGGTCGTACTCGGCCGACACCGAGTAGCTGCTCGTCTGCAGGTCGTCATCGTCGATCCCGACTCCCCGAAGCGCGGTGACGACGGCGGCCGCGCCGATCCCGGCGTCGGCGGTCGCCTCGGCGACGCTCGGATGGGACACGGCGACACCGATGGTGATCTCGGCCAGATCGGGAGGGCGAGCCACCCGGCCGGTACCGGTCACCGAGATCGTTGGCGGTGCGACGTCGTCCATGGCGGGCCGAGCCTAGGCGCTTGCGGGCGGTGAACCGTGGCGATCGGTCACCGAGCGGCCCGCACCAGCTCGAGGTTGAGGCGGATCGCCTCGTCGTGGGGCACCCTCCCGCAGCCGCACGAGGTCGACACCAGCAACCGCTCCTCGGGCACCACTGCGGCGAGCTGCTCGATCTGGGCTCGGTAGTGGTCGCGGGTGGCGGGCTTCTCCTTCACGTTGGCGATGCCGGCAACGACTTCGATCGAATCTGGCACCTCGGCGAGCAGGCCGTGCTCCTCCCACTGCCCGGTGTAGGCGCACTCGACATGCGCCCGGTCGAGGCGGCCGTCGAGCATCTGGAGGAGCGGAAGGAGCGAGCGGAGGTTCTGGACCTCCGTCGACGGCTTGCGGGCGATGTCGCCGAGGCAGAAGTGCACGCTGCGGCGCACGTCGAACCCCTCGAACGGCGCGGCGAGCAGCTCGGCCAGCTCGTCGACCGATCGGGTCGCGTGGGCGCAGGCGATCGCCTCGGCCGGAGCATCGAGTTGCACCTCGACCGCTCCGGCTGCGACGAGGTCGGCGACCTCGGCCCGAACCACGCGGCCCAGGTCGGCGAGGACGGCATCGGTCAGCTCGGGTGGCGGGAACGACAGACCGATCGTGTACGGCGACGGGACCGCGGCCTTGTCGAGGCGCGGCTCGATCGCCCGCTCCCGCCGGAACCCGCGAGCGTGGCCGAGACCGCGGGGCGCATCGATCGTTCCGGTCACGTGGTAGACGGCAACCCCGTCCTGGCCCCGAGCCATGTCGCGGAGTCGCTCCGCCTCGACACCGGTCAGGCGGGGCGGCACCGTATGCACGAAGTCGGGGGCGAACACCTCACCGCCGGCGATCTGGTCGAGCCCGCAGGCCAGCATCTCGTCCATCGCCACCCTCGCCGCCTGGGTGAGAGCGGCGGCGACCGCAGGGTCGTCCTCGGTCACCTCGCCCCTCCAGAACGGCCGGAGAGCCGGCCGCTGCCCGAACGGGGGAGGCCAGCTCCCGACGGCCGTCGTGCGCACCATGGCCCGACGCTAGCGTCCTGTCAGCCTGATCATGTCACTGATTCGCCGGCTCTCGACGCCCCTCGCGGCGTCCTCGTCGTTGCCTCACGCTCACGGGTGAGGCCGCCTCCTGCGTCCTTGCGAGGGACGCCGATAGCTCGGCGAATTCAGCAACGGATCAAGCTGACAGGACGCTAGGGGGTCGGCAGGCGGTTGGTCACGCCGAGGTCGTCGGCGGTGTCGATGAAGAAGCGAACGACGTCGGGGTGGTACGGGATCCCGTGGCGGTGGCGCTCTTGCTCGGTCTCGTGCTCGGCCAGCCCGGCGTAGAGCACCCGGGCATGGCCCGGGGCCGGCGGCGTGTCCCGCAGACCCCGCAGGAACGATGCCATGTGGGCGGCGAACTCGTCAGGATCGCAGAACGCGTCGATCTTGTAGGCGAGGAAGTGGTGCGACACGTCGGCCATCGGCCGGAGGAAGCCCGGCGGGTTGCCGGCCAGCACCCCGCAGAGGATGTCGACCATCACCGCCAGCGAGTAGCCCTTGTGGGATCCGCCGTCGCGGGTGCCGCCGGTCGGCAGCATGAAGAAGTCCTTCGGCACCTCGGACTCGGTCAGGATCGGATTCCCCTCGGCGTCGGCGATCCAGCCCGGCGCCACCGTTGCCCCGAGCCGACGGGCGATCCGGATCTTGTTGCCGGCGACCGAGCTCATCGACGCGTCGAACACGAACGGCGGCTCGCTTCCGCCGGTGACCGCGACCGAGATCGGATTGAGGCCGACCATCGGCTTCGCTCCGAACGTCGGCAGCACCTGGAGGCCCCCGATCGTCATCGACACGCCGACCATGCCGTGGTCGATCGCTCGGTGGGCGTGATAGGAGGCTGCGCCGTAGTGACGGCCGTTGGTGACCGATACGGCGCCGATCCCGCAGTCGTCGGCCTTGGTGATCGCCAGGTCCATCGCCCGGGGTCCGGTGGCTAGACCGAGGCCGCCGTCGTCGTCGATCGTCGCCACCGCCGCCGCCTCCCGGATCACTTTCGGCTGGGCCTCGACGTTCAGCGTGCCGTCGTCGAGCCAGTGGAGATAGACGGGGAACATGTTCGACACGCCGTGGGAGTCGATCCCTCGGAGGTCGGCGTAGAGCAACGTGTCGGCCGCCTGGGCGGCGTCGGCGGCCGGCATCCCCTTGGCGGTGAAGATCGTCTCGACGGTCGCCCGCATGTCGGC
>JAOTYQ010000041.1 GCA_029861725.1 Acidimicrobiia bacterium
GCTCGTCGACCTCGAACCGTGGTGGGGTTCCCTCCCAGCGGTCGGGGTTGCCGCCGATGGCGTGGACCCATGCCGTCGCCGGTGGCTGGGGGGCTTGGGCGCCGGCTTCGACGGTCGTGTTGTTGCGGT
This sequence comes from Acidimicrobiia bacterium, assembly GCA_029861725.1. GTDB lineage: Bacteria > Actinomycetota > Acidimicrobiia > Acidimicrobiales > SZUA-35 > CADEDH01. Next base: position 130 of record JAOTYQ010000041.1, read on the forward strand.
CGCCGACCAGCAGCTCGGCGCCGAGGTCGCAGTAGTCCAGGTGCAGCGCGGCACGGCGGCACCGGTAGGCCTCGGCCAGACCGGAGATGACGGCGAACGACCACCGCAGCGATGAGCCGACGAGGCCGTGTCGCGGCATCGGCCGACCGCCGGCTTCGAAGCGGGCCTTCGGCCGGGCCCAGGAGTAGGCGACGGCGGCGGGATGGCGGGTGAGGATCACGATCTGAGGGGCGGCCCCGGCGAGGGCGAGCAGCCGAGCCTGGATGGCCGACTTGCTGGCGTCCCAGACGACCGGGTCGGGGCCGACCCGATCGCCGATCGCCTCGACGACGGCGGCGGTGGCGGTAGCCAGAGCGCCAACGTCGTTGGCCCACGAACGGGGCCGGAAGACCATCCGGGGCCACGCCCGGTACGTGCCATGGCGCTGCCGCAGCTGTTCGAGCCGGTGACACTCCCGCTCCCACGACGGTCCGAGCGCGTCGTGCAGCACCGCAGACCAGAAAGGGCAGTCGTGGGCGGCCAGGCCGCAGGCGCAGAGCTGATTCTCCACCCCGGCTCGTTGCCAGAGGTGGACGAGCTCGCCGACGGCGACGACGCCCCGGGCGGACAGCAGGCGATCGAGGATGGTCGAACCGCTGCGGCCGGGTCCGACGACGACGTACCAGCGGGACCGGTCGGCGGTGGGGAGCCCAGCCTTGTCGCCTTGCGACGACGTCATCGCCGAAGCCGGGAGGTGATCGAGGTCGCCACCGGCGACCGCCAGTAGAGGTGGCGGCGGTGACGGTGGAGGTAGCGGGCGACGGCCTGGGCGTGAGCGAGGCCGGCAGCGTCGAGCGGCCGGCGATGGCGGCGGCGGGCCGGGTGGATCACCGGGGCGCCCGGCACCTGGCGCACCGTGCCACCGGCCGCGCCCAGCCGGAGGCAGAAGTCGACGTCCTCCGGGCCGTAGAAGAACGACTCGTCGATGCCACCGACGAGCTCCCACCAGCTCCGTCGGAACACCTGACAGGCGCCGATGCCGAACTCGACGGGCCACGATCCAGCGCTTCCCCTCGGCATCGACCGGTAGGTCGCCGTGAGCCCGGCGACCCGCAGCACCTTCCGGCCCAGCCCGGGGGCCCGGCCGGCGCTCGCCGCGGGGTCCTGGCCGGCGAAGACGGGGACCACGAGCGCTGCATCGGTGCGGACCAGCTCGTCGACCAGGCGGGACAGCGCTCCGGGGGTCAGCTCGGCATCGCTGTCGAGCAGGCAGACCAACGGGGCCGAACCCGCTTCGATCCCCTGGTTGCGCCCGGCGGCCACCCCGACGTTCGCATCGTTGCGGACCAGCACCACTCCCGGCGGGACCCGCGCCGGCGGGTCGGAACCGTTGTCGACGACGATCACGTTGGTCATCAGCTCGTCGCCTGTCGACACCGACGCGATCGCCCGGTCGAGCAGCGCACCGTCGTTCCAGGTGAGAATCACGACATCGAGCTCCATCGGGGGCCCGGTCGATGGGCGATCGACCTCGGCCGTCGGTGTGGGGCCGCCATCGGGACTATCGAGAAGAGCCATCGCCAGCACCCGTCGGCCGGACGAGCCACGCCGTGAGCGGCTCGGTCAGCGGCCGCTACCGGCGATCACACCTCGGGCGGTTCGCCAGATGATGCGGAGGTCGAGGGCCAGGCCCTGGCGTCGGAGGTAGTAGAAGTCGTACTGCAACTTCTCGAGGGCATCGGCCTCGTCGGCGGCGTACCCCTGTTTGACCTGGGCCCAGCCGGTCAGTCCGGGCCTGACCAGGTGCCGGACGTCGTAGAACGGGATCTTGTCGCGGAGGTCGGCCACATAGTGAGGCTGCTCGGGTCGGGGCCCGACGATCGACAGCTCGCCCTTGAGGACGTTGATCATCTGGGGCAGCTCATCGAGATGGCTGCGTCGCAGAAAGCCACCGAACGGTGTGATCCTCGGGTCTCGCTCGGCGGTCCACTCGGCCGGGCCGTCGCCACCGCTCGGTGTCATCGTCCGGAACTTGTGGATCGTGAACACCTCGCCGTCCTTGCCGACCCGTGGCTGGGAGAAGAACAGCGGACCGGAGTTCGCCAACGAGTTCCCGATCCACACGACGGGAAGCGCGACGACGAGCGCAGCGGTGCCGACGAGACCCAGGGCGAAGTCGATGACCCGCTTGGAGCGGACGTAGCGGAGCCGATGCAGCTCGCCGATGTCGAACAGGAGCGAGATCCGGGCGAGCTCCGCCAGCGGCAACTTGCCAAGCCACCCCTCGTAGAACAAGGCCAGCGTCCGCACTCGCAGCCCCCGACCGTGCAAGCGGGCCACCTGCTGCACGATCCCGTCATCGGACTGGGCGCTCGTATCGAGCACGATGACCGACGCGCTCGTCGCCGATACCGCCTCGACCAGGCGGGCCCGACCGTCGGGTCCGAGACGAGCCTTGGGGACCGGGAGCGAGGCGATCACCGACGCCGGTCGCTCCGGGCGACCGCTCAGCTCGTAGGCCAAGGCAGCGTGCTCGTCGGGCTCCTCGGCCACGAGGAAGACCTGGTCGCGCCGGCTCTGCCAGGTCTCGACGTCGGCCGCCAGGTTCCAGCAGATCACCGACCAGACCGGGATCACGCCCACCAGCAGCCCGAGCGATGAGCGAGGCAGGAGGGGTGCCGCCAGTGTCAGCTGGGCGAGCGACACGACGACCGCAGCCGCGATCGTGGTCCCGAGCCCGCGGAGGGCGGCGTCGCGTCGCGACGCTGGCAGCTCGGGAAGGCCGAGACCGTAGCCTCCGGCCATGGCGACGACGACCACCACCACCCACCAACCGAGCCGCGACGAGCGAAGCAGGTCGTAGGGCTCGGGGGCGATCAGGTGGGCGTGAGCGGTGGCAACGCCGGTCACCGCCACCGCCACCCCCGCCTGGAAAATCGCGCCTGCCGTGTTCTTCATCTGCGACGCCCGTCGGCAGGGCCGACCGGGTTTCAAGAAGCGGCCGGGCCATCCGGCATCCACCGCCACCGGTCGGGCTGGCGCTAGCATCCCGAATCCCGCTCACGTCGAACCGTCCGGTGCCGACAGGAGCGACGCTTCTGTCCGTCCACGCTGCCCGCCCGGTGGAAGGTCACCGCCTTGTCCATTGCTCGCCCTCGTCATCGATGTGCCGCTGCCCAGAACGCGCCATCACCCGGGGTCGGATGAAGCGAACCCCGTCGCTGCCCCGCCTGTCCCGTGCGTTGTCCCGCCCCTCGGTTGCCGGTCCCCGCCGCTCTCCCGTCACCGCTCCGCCAGCGACGGCGCCGGCCCCCAGCCGGCGGACCTCGATCGATGGCTTCGCCCAGCGGGCCGCCAGCGCCACGGCCGACGGCGACGGCGAGGTGCTCGAGGTCGGTCTCGGTGACAGCTCGTTCCATTCGCTGTTCCCCATCGACCGCTACCGGTCGATCTCGATCCATCCCGAGCCCGCCGCCGGGTACTACGGCGGCTTCGAGCCGACCCGAGCGTTCGCGATGCTGCCGGTGGCCAGCGAGCGCTTCGGCGTCGTGTTCTGCAGCGGCGTGCTCGACCGGACCGCTGAGCCGCTGGGGATCATGGCGGAGATCAGCCGGGCACTCCGCTCGGGCGGGCACCTGTTCCTCACCGCTCCGCTGATCGTGCCCGAGCCCGCTGCGCCCCGGCTGGCCGGCCGGTCGCGCTTCGGCCTCAACTACCTCCTCGACGCCGCGGGTTTCGCCATCGAGGATCTGCTGCCGGTCGAGCGGAGCAGCGCCTATGCGGTCGTTGCCCGCAAGAACGAGCGGACCGGGAGGAAGCGCCGTCGAAGCGACCGGCCCGGCTTCTCGCCGGTGTCGGCCGGTTTCCCTGGTCCCGTCACTCACGAGCCCCCTTCCGACGACGAGCCTTCGTCGGCGCCGACGGATCGCACGACGATCGAGCTACCGCCGGTCGTCTGATCGCGACTCCCGTCCTGCCCCTCAGCCAGGCTCGAGCACGCGGGCGAGGAACCGGCCGGTGTGGCTGTTGGGGATGACCGCCAGCTCCTCCGGTGTACCGGTGGCCACGACCCGACCGCCGCCGTCACCGCCGTCGGGGCCGAGGTCGATGATCCAATCGGCGGTCTTGATCACGTCGAGGTTGTGCTCGATGACGAGCACGGTGTTCCCCTGCTCGACGAGGCGGGTCAGGACGGTCAGGAGCCGGCGGATGTCCTCGAAGTGGAGGCCGGTCGTCGGCTCGTCGAGCAGGTAGATCGTATGACCGGTCGACCGCTTGGCCAGTTCCGAAGCCAGCTTGACCCGCTGCGCCTCACCGCCCGAGAGCGTGGGTGCCGGCTGTCCGAGCCGCACGTAGCCGAGACCGACGTCGACGAGGGTCTGGAGGTGGCGAGCGATCGGGGGCTGGTTGGCGAAGAACTCGAGTCCGTCCTCGATAGGCAGGTCGAGCACCTCGGAGATGTTCTTGCCCTTGAACTGGATCTCGAGTGTGTCGCGGTTGTAGCGGGCCCCCTTGCAGACCTCGCACGGCACGTAGACGTCGGGCAGGAAGTGCATCTCGATCTTGATCGTGCCGTCACCGGCGCAGGCCTCGCATCGGCCACCGGAGACGTTGAACGAGAACCGGCCGGGCTGGTAGCCCCGGACCTTGGCCTCGTTGGTCATGGCGAACAGCTTGCGGATGCGGTCGAACACCCCGGTGTAGGTCGCCGGGTTGGACCGAGGGGTCCGCCCGATCGGTGACTGGTCGATGTCGATCACCTTGTCGAGGTGCTCCAGCCCGTCGATCCCTTTGTGCAGGCCCGGCGGGACCTTCGACGAGTAGATCCGTTGCATCAGCGCCCGCAGCAGGATCCCATTGACGAGTGTCGACTTCCCCGATCCGGACACGCCGGTGACGGAGACGAAGCAGCCGAGGGGGATCTCGACGTCGATGTTCTTCAGGTTGTGCTCCCGTGCCCCCTTGACCACGAGCGACGGACCGTCGGGCGAGCGACGAAGCTCGGGGACCGGGATCGTCCTCTTGCCAGCCAGATACTGGCCGGTGATCGACTTGCGGCGCTTCAACAACCCAGCGACCGAGCCGCTGTAGACGATGTCACCACCGTGCTCGCCGGCCCCGGGCCCGATGTCGACGACGTGATCGGCCACCTTGATCGTCTCCTCGTCGTGCTCGACGACCAGGACCGTGTTGCCGAGCTCGCGCAGCCGGCACAGTGTGGCGATCAGCTTGGCGTTGTCGCGCTGGTGCAGTCCGATCGATGGCTCGTCGAGCACGTAGAGCACGCCGACCAGACCGGAGCCGACCTGGCTGGCCAGACGGATCCGCTGCGCTTCGCCTCCCGACAGGGTGGCGGCTGAGCGGCTCAGGCTGAGGTAGTCGAGCCCGACGTCGAGCAGGAAGCTGAGACGGGCGTTGACCTCCTTGACAACCCGGTCGGCGATCAGCTGGTCCCGGTCGGAGAGCTCGAGGCCGGCGATCACCTTCGCCGCTTCGCCGATCGACAGTGAACACACGTCGAAGATCGAGCGGCCGTCGACGAGGCACGCGAGCGACAGCGGATTCAGCCGGGCGCCGTCGCAGGTCGGACAGGGCACCTCCCGCATGTAGCCCTCGATCTGCTCTCGCTGCGAGTCGGACTCCGCCTCGGTGTGGCGTCGCCGGAGATAGGGAATGATGCCTTCGAACGTGGCGTTGTATGTTCGCTGCCGGCCGTACCGGTTCTTGTACCTGACCGTGACCCGGCGAGCGGCACCCCCCTGCAGGAGCAGTTTCCGATGCTTGGCGCTCAGGCTGTCCCACGGCTCGTCGTAGGGGATCCCGTACTCTTCGCACACCGCCTCCACGAGCCGGCCGAAGTAACGGCTGCGACCTCCCGCCCAAGGGTGGATGGCGCCCTGGCCAACGGTCAGCTCGCCATTGGGGACCACCAGCTGGGGGTCGACCTCGTAGGTCGTGCCGAGCCCGTCGCAGGCCTCACAGGCGCCGTATGGCGAGTTGAACGAGAAGTTCCGGGGCGCCAACTCCTCGAAGCTCTTGCCGTCGCTGGGGCGGGAGAGATGCTGGCTGAACACCAGCGTCTGGGGTTCGGAGTCTGAGCCCTTCGGCGGCACGATCTCGATCTCGGCCACTCCCTCGGCCAGCCTCAGCGCAGTCTCCATCGAGTCGGTCAGCCGTCGCTCGATGCCGTCCCGGCGCACGAGGCGGTCGACGACGACCCTGATGTCGTGCATCTCGTAACGGGCCAGATCGGGCAGCTCGCCCCCGAGCTCGATCAGCTCACCGTCGACGATCGCCCGCACGAAGCCCTCGGATGCCAGGTCGGCGAGCAGGGTCTCGTAGGTTCCCTTGCGGCCTCGAACGACCGGGGCGAGCACCTGGAACCGAGTCCCGTCGTCGAGCTGCAGCACCCGGTCGACGATCTGCTGCGGGGTCTGCCGCACCAGCTGCTCCCCGGTTTCGGGATCGTGGGGCACCCCGATCCTGGCGAAGAGAAGCCTGAGGTAGTCGTAGATCTCGGTGACGGTGCCGACCGTCGATCGCGGATTCTTGCTTGCCGACTTCTGGTCGATCGAGATCGCCGGCGACAGGCCCTCGATGAAGTCGACGTCTGGCTTGTCCATCTGGCCGAGGAACTGCCGGGCGTAAGCCGAGAGCGACTCGACGTAGCGCCTCTGACCCTCGGCGTAGATCGTGTCGAAGGCCAGCGATGACTTCCCCGATCCGGACAATCCGGTGAAGACGATCAGCTTGTCGCGGGGGAGGTCGAGGTCGATCTGGCGGAGGTTGTGTTCGCGGGCACCTCGAATGACGATCTTGTCTGCCACCGGCACAGCCTACAGGTGGCCCCCAAGCGAACGAAGGTTCGGGGCGGTCATCGGGCCCGATCCCGCACTTCAGACGAGGCCGGCCGCAGCCGAATGACCAGGTGTGCCGTCTTCGACCGCCACCGCCCGGGTCACCTCTTCCGAGGCGGCGTCCACCCAGCTCGACAAATCCAGGGCTCGGGTCCCTCGCCTGGGGCGCCATGCGGCCGCCTACGCCCTGTTGCTGGCGGCGATCACCGCCTGGCTCCCGCTCGCGTCGTCGCTCGGCACCGACGACGGTGCCTATGGCGGCCAAGTGCACGCCCTGCAGCAGGGTGACTGGGTGCTCGACCGACCGCTTCCCGTGGTAGCCGAGGAGAACGAGGGCTGGTTCAACTCGGCGATCACGCCGGACGGGCCGCTCCCCTACAGCTCCAACCCGAGCTACGCCATCCTGCTGACCGCTACCGCCGACGCAGCCGCGGCTGTGGCGGAAGCAGCCGGCGGCGAGACCGAGCCGACGGCGGCCGGCAACGCCCTGGCCCTCCAGTCGATCCCCGTGGTCGGTGCGTTCGCTGCCGCCTGTGTGGCGTGGTTGCTGGCCGCCCACTGGCGGCAACGGGCCGCTCCTCTCGCCTTCTGGCTCCTGGCGCTCGGCCCGGTCATCGTCAACGCCACGTCGCTGTGGGCTCATACGCTCAGCACGGCGCTGGCCGGGGCGGCTGTCCTGGCCAGCGTCAAGCTGCTCGATGGGCCGCCGTCGAGCAGCCGGCTGAGGCAGGCGATCCTGCTGTTCGCGTTCACGACCGCGCTGGTGGCCGCAGCGGCCGTGCGGACCGAGTCAGCGCTGTGGATCGCGAGCTTCTGCGGAACCCTGGTCGTGGTGCGGCGGGGCCGGACAGCGTGGTTGGCAGTGGTGATCGGCGGTGGCTCGGCCGCGGTGGCGTGGGCCGCCAACCGGGCCTGGGGCCTGGCGATCCGCGCCGACCGGCTGCCGATCGTCACCGACGTCGAGACCCTCCGTGGCTCGCCGGGCTGGCTCCGGAGCCGGCTCCCGGCAGCGTGGGAGCTGCTGCTGACCACCGTCCGTCCGGGTCCCGGCCCGGTGCTGATCCTGCTGGCGCTGATCCTGGTCGTGTTCGCCGCTGTCCGGCTGCGGCACGGCGAGTCGCCAGGGGCTTCGGTCGGCTCGTCCGACGACGGCGGCGATCGCCGTACCGCCCGATTCGCCGGTGCCGTGTTGCTCGCTGCGTGCGTGCCGTACGGGTTGGTCGTGCTGGTCGCTCCCGGGCTCCTGCTGGCCGGAACGATCACCGCCTGGCCGGTCGTCTTCGTGCTCATCGTCGCCGGGCCCGGCTTCCGACATGCTGGCGCAACCGAGGAGGCCGGGATGCGGCTGCTGCTCGGGTCCAGCGCTGCCTTCACGGCACTGGTCGTGCTCACGCAATACGCCAGCAGCGGTGGGCTGCAATGGGGCGGCCGCTACCTGTCGATGGCGTTCGTTCCCGTGGCGGTGGCCGCTGCGATCGGCGGCGAGCAGCTGTTCCGTCACCAGCGGCTACCGCTCACCGCGCTGCTCGTCGCGCCGGCGATCGTCGGCATCGTGGCCAGCCACGAGCTCCACGAAACCCATAGCGACGTCGTCGCCGAGGTCACAGCAATCCCGAGCGACGTCGTGGTCACCGACGTGCGCCCGCTCCCCCGGTTGGCGTGGCCCGCCCTCCCGACCGCGTTCTACTTCGCCGAGCCCGATACGGCCGAGCAGTTGCTCGCCGACCTGGCGGGCGCCGGCGTCGACAGCGTGAACGTGTTCGGCTTGGCGTCGGTCGACGTCGACGGGATCGCCGGCTATCGGGTGATCGCCGAGACCGAACGGGTTCGCCATCTCGAACTCAGCGAGACGGCGTCGCCGCACCGAGCCGGCAGCGACTGATCAGACCATCTCCCGCAGCTCCCGCCGGAGATCCTTGATCTCGTCTCTCAGGCGCGCTGCGTACTCGAAACGGAGGTCGGCCGATGCCTCCCGCATCTCCTCCTCCAAGGTGAAGATCAGCCGCTCCAGCTCCGCCTCGGGCAGCTCGGCCAGCTCCTTCAGCCGCCTCTCGTCCTGCGGGCGCCGCTTGCGCTGGTCCTTGCCGGGCATCGGGGCCTCGGCATCGGGGCGTATGAGCGACAGGATGTCGGTGACGGCCTTGCGGATCGTCTGGGGGTTGATGCCGTTGGCCTGGTTGTAGGCCATCTGCAGGCCGCGCCGGCGGTTCGTCTCCGATATCGCGCTCTGCATCGAGGGGGTCACCTCGTCGGCGTACATGATCACCCTGCCGTCGACGTTGCGGGCCGCCCGCCCGATGGTCTGCACGAGCGACGTCTCCGATCGTAGGAAGCCCTCTTTGTCGGCATCGAGAATGCAGACGAGCTGGACCTCTGGCAGGTCGAGCCCCTCCCGCAGGAGATTGATGCCGACCAGCACGTCGAACTCGCCCAGCCGGAGACCGCGCAGTGTCTCGATCCGCTGGATCGTGTCGATCTCGCTATGGAGGTAGCGGACCCGGACGCCCTGCTCAACCAGGTAGTCGGTCAGGTCCTCGGCCATCTTCTTGGTCAGGGTCGTCACGAGTATGCGCCCGTCTCTGTCGACGACGGAGGAGATCTCGTCGAGCAAGCTGTCGATTTGACCCTTCGTCGGGCGCACGACGACCTCCGGGTCGACGAGACCGGTCGGCCGGACGATCTGCTCGGCGATCGTCGTTGAGTGCTGGAGCTCGTACGGGCCTGGGGTGGCCGACAGGTAGATCACCTGCCCGGACTTCTCGGCCCACTCCTCGAATTGGAGCGGTCGGTTGTCGGCCGCCGAGGGCAGGCGGAAGCCGTGCTCGATCAGGGTGATCTTGCGGCTCCGGTCGCCCTCGTACTGCCCGTGGAGTTGGGGCACCGCTACGTGGCTCTCATCGAGGATCGTCAGGTAGTCGTCCGGGAAGAAGTCGAGCAGGGTGTAGGGCATCTCACCTGCGGCCCGACCATCGATGTGGCGGCTGTAGTTCTCGATGCCGTTGCAGAAGCCCATCTCCTGCATCATCTCCAGGTCGTACTGGGTCCGCATCCGGAGGCGCTGGGCTTCCAGCAGCTTGTTCTCCGCTTCGAACTTGGCGAGCTGCTCCTGCAGCTCCACCTCGATACCGGTGATCGCCCGGGCCATCCGCTCGTCCGACGCGGCGTAGTGGGTGGCGGGGAAGACGACCAGTTCCTCGAGATCTTCGAGCTTCTCCCCGGTCAACGGATCGATCGTGGTGATGGCCTCGATCTCGTCGCCGAACAGCTCGATGCGGACCAGGAACTCCTCGTAGGCCGGGTGGACCTCGATCGTGTCACCCCGGACCCGGAACTTGCCCCGCACGAGGTTCATGTCGTTGCGCTCGTACTGCATGTCGACCAGGCGGGCGAGGATCGCCCGCTGGTCGTGCTCCTCGCCGGCCCGGACGATCAGGAGCTTGTCCTTGTACTCCTCGGGCGAGCCCAGCCCGTAGATGCACGAGACCGAAGCGACGACGATCGTGTCGCGCCGGGTCAGGAGTGCTGAGGTTGCCGAGTGCCGGAGCCGGTCGATCTCGTCGTTGACCGACGAGTCCTTCTCGATGTAGGTGTCGGACGACGGGAGATAGGCCTCGGGCTGGTAGTAGTCGTAGTAACTGACGAAGTACTCGACCCGGTTGTGGGGGAAGAACTCCTTGAACTCGTTGGCCAGCTGGGCCGCCAACGACTTGTTTGGTGCTATGACGAGCGTCGGCCGCTGCACGGCCTCGATCGTCCACGCGATCGTCGCCGACTTGCCCGAGCCGGTGATGCCCAGCAGGGTCTGCTGCTTCTCACCGGCTTGGACGCTGCGCGTCAGCTCGGCGATCGCCTTCGGCTGATCACCGGCCGCCCTGAACTCTGACACGACCTGGAACGGTGGCACCCCTCCAGGCTATCGGAGCCTTGTGACGCCCTCCGGTTGCCGGTTCGGGCCGGGGATCAGCCGGGCCGCTCGTCGGGCGGCGGAGGCCACGGGGTGGAGTCGAGCCCAGCGAGCCACACCCAGCAGCGCTCGACCTCGGCGTCGAGATCGGCGAGGTCTCCGCTGTTGTCGATCACGAAATCGGCCATGGCCAGGCGATCGGTCCTCGTTGCTTGGGCGGCGATGCGAGCCTCGGCGTCGGCCCGCTCGAAGCCCCTGAACGCCATCAGTCGCTCGATCGCGAGCTCGACGGGCAGGTCGACGACGATGACGCCCGAGGCTCCCCGACGATCGTCGCCGCCCTCGGCCAGCAGCGGGATGTCCAGGACGACCACGCCGCCCCAGGAGGCGAGCGCATCGGCCTGCTGATGCATCTCGGCCCGCACCGCAGGGTGGATCATCTTGTTGAGCGCCTTCAGCTCCCCATCGTCGCCGAAGACGATCGCCGCGACCGCCCGCCGGTCGAGGGTGCCATCGTCGGCAACGATCCCCTCGCCCCACCGGGCGACCATCTCCTCGAACACCGGCCGGCCCGGTCGTTGAAGGTCCTTGACGACCTCGTCGGCGTCGATGATGCGGGCCCCGAATGCTAACAGCCGCTCCGACACTGCGGACTTGCCCGATCCGATGCCCCCCGTGAGCGCTACGAGTTTCACGCCACGACGGTACCGGGCGTGGGCCGCACCGCTCATCTTTTGGTCGGAGGGACCGACCTCTCAAGCGGGGAGCACAACGTTCCTGGGGGAGCAAGCGACCGCCGCGACACCCGTCGCGGAGAGACCCGAACCACAAGACCGCACATGACCGATCTCATCGTCGGTGACGCAACCCCTGGGGCGCCACACCACACCGTCAGGAGCAAGCCGCGGTCCATCGCGGCCCCCGGTTCCTCGCGGCCCGACCGGCGTCGAGGGGAGGCGGGCGACGACAACCGCCTGGCGCTGTTCGCTCCGGCCATCCTCGCAGTCAGGTGGGCGACCACCGGGGTGTCGATCGTGCTCGCCAGCCCAGAGCTGCTCTCTGCGGAGCCGCTCGTCCTGACCTGGGTCGTCCTGATACTGGTCAACACCGTGTACCGGACGGTCCGCCCCCTCCGCTACACCGGCTCCGCCTGGACGACCGCCTTCCTCGTAGCCGAGATCGGCTTGCACGTGTTGGCCGTCGTCACCACCGGCTACTGGGAGTCGTCGCTGGTGTTGTTGATGATCAACGCCGTCATCGTCGCCGGCTTCGCCCGGGGCTTCGGCTTCGCGATCCGGGTAGGAGTTCTGTCGACCCTGGCCGTGACCGTCGCCGGCATGCGCTCGGCGGCGTGGGACACCGAGCACGCAACCCAAGCCGCCCAGTGGACGACGCTCCTGCTCTCCGGCGGCGTGATCGCTGGGTACACCAGGCGGATCTCCGGCGAGGCCAACCGTCGTCACAGCATCGCCCTCGATCGGGTCGCTCGGCTGGCCGACGCCAACGCCCTACTGACCGACCTCCACCGGGTCGCTCAGACCTTGCCGGCCTCGCTCGACCTCGCCGACGTGCTCGACTCGACGCTGGCTCGACTCAAGGGCCTGATCGATCACGACGTCGCCTTCATCCTCTCACGGGAGGAGGCCGACGGGACGTGGACCGTCGCCACGCAGCGAGGCTTGGGCATCGCTGGCGAGCTCGACCCGGCTCGGATGCCGCGGGCCTTGCGGCAAGCCGCCCGCCAGCGCAAGCTGGTCCGGCTCCCCGCCGGGGCCGACAACGGATCGGCTCTCGGCGCCAAATCGAACGCGGGGATGTACGTCCCCCTCTTCGCCCGGGGCCGCCTCGTCGGGCTCCTCGGCGTCGAGTCCCGGACCGCCGACCACTTCGGCGACCGCGACGAGCAGATCATGCGAGGGTTCGTCGAGCCGGTGGCGCTGGCCATCGACAACGCCCGCTGGTTCAGCCGGATCCGCAACGTCGCAGCCGCCGAGGAGCGGACCCGTATCGCCCGAGACCTGCACGACCGAATCGGGCAGTCGCTCGCCTACCTCGGCGTCGAGATCGATCGGATGATCCGGCTCGACGACGCGGCCGAGCCGAACGGCGACAACCTCCGCAAGCTCCGCGAGGACCTGCGGGACGTGATCGGCGAGGTCCGCGACACCCTGTCGGATCTTCGTACCGACGTGACCGACACCAAGGGCTTCGCCCAGACGGCCGAGGATTTCGCAGCCCGCGTCGCCGAGCGCAGCGCGCTGAGGATCACCCTCGACTGCGATGTCGAGCGGCGCCTGCCGATCCTGCAGGAACGGGAGATGTGGCGGATCGCCCAGGAGGCGTTGGTGAACGTCGAGCGCCACGCCGGCGCCACCGACGCGTGGGTCCGGTGGAGCTGGCGCGACGGCGGCACCCTGCTCGAAGTCGTCGACAACGGACAAGGGCTGACCGCCCGATCGGCCGATGGCCGGCTCGGGCGCGCCGACTCCTACGGGATCGTTGGCATGCGGGAGCGAGCAGACAGCGTCGGAGCGACGTTCGAACTGACATCCAAACCAGGAGAAGGGACAACAATACGGTGTTTCCTACCCCAAACGTGAGCGAGCGGTCGGGTACCGACGCGACCTCCACCACCCAGCCCCTCGCCGACCCGGCATCGCCCGCCGGCCTGCGATCGTCGATCCGGCTCATGCTGGCCGACGACCACCGCATGCTCCGCGAGGGCCTCCGTCGATCGCTGGGGGAGCTCGGCTTCACGGTGGTGGCCGAGGCCCGCAACGGTGTCGAGGCCCTCGACCTCGCGGCCTCGATCAGACCCGACGTCGTCCTCATGGACGTGACGATGCCCGAGCTCGACGGCGTCGAGGCCACCCGCCAGATCAAGGCCCGCCAGCCCGACGTCCGGATCGTGGTCCTGACGATGCATGCCGACCACGACATCCTCACCGAGGCGATCCGGGCCGGGGCCAACGGGTACCTGGTGAAGGACTGCAGCACCGACGAGATCGCCCAGGCGATCGAAGCCGTCGCGCTCGGCGAGACCGCTCTCTCGCCCGGTCTGGCGGCCTCGATGCTGGCCGAGGTCCGGCGGCAGGAGAACGGGCAGCAACCGGAGCGTGTGATCACCGCCCGTGAAGAGGAGGTGCTCCAGCTGATCGCCGACGGCTGCTCGACCCCGGAGGTGGCAGAGCAGCTGTTCATCAGCCAGAAGACGGTCAAGAACCACCTCGCCTCGATCTATCAGAAGCTCGACGCTCGCGACCGTACCCAGGCGGTGCTGCAAGCCGTGCGCATGGGCATCGTGACCCTCAACTGATCACGGGGTGTGGACCGGTTGATGCGTTTGGCCGTGGGTGATTGATGCCGGTGGCCCATACAGAAATCTGGGCTCGTCGTCGATTCATTTGATCACACCCCACAGGGATCGAAATCACCCACAGGGATCGAAACCAGCACACAACACGGAGAAACCATGCTTCACTTCCAGTTCCTCGCTGCTTGGGCCCGGGCACAGGCCAAGACCGAACGGGGCGCCAGCCTCGTCGAGTATGCACTGCTCGTCGCGCTGATCGCCGTCGTCTGTATCGCCGCGGTCACCCTGCTCGGCTCGGCCGCCGAAGACAAGTTCAGCTCGATCGCCAGCGCCATCGACAGCTGATCGACTCGGTACCGCAGGTACCGATCATCCAACCGAAGAGGTACCGCCAGAGGTGGGGAGCACAGCGCTTCCCACCTCCGGTGGTTTTCTCGGCGCGTCCGGTGCGGACCCCGTCGGTCCGTCGAGGCCGACGGCGACCGATAGGCCCTCCAGCCGTTCGAGGTTGCGGACGGGCACCGCGCGCCGAACGCGGTACCACAGCCCGTTCCCGAATCTGGCCATCCACACAGCGTCAAGAGTGGCCGCTTTCGCCACACGTCGCCTGAGGAATCCCCCACCCTCACCGGCCGTTGGGGTAAGCACCCGGTCCTGGCCCTCTGGGTCCGCCGACCCGTCGACGAGGGACTGGTTACCCGGCGACCGACCGATCGGGCTCGCTCAGCGGCGGCAACGGTCGTAGACGGGGCTCCCGGTCCGGCAGGCGACGAACCAGGCGTCGTCACCGACGACGACCTGCCACTCCGGGTCGGTGTCGAGCCACCGCCGCAACGGCGTATCGGTGGCCCAGAGCACGACGTCGAAGGAGTTGCGGGCCATGATGTCGGCGAAGTCACCGCCGAGCAGCAAGCCGTTGTGGTCGTCGATGACCGTCTGAGGGTAGAAATCGAAGCGGTCGTCCATGAAGACACCGGCCTCCGGCCCGTAACGGAGGGTCAGGTAGTTGCCGACGAAGTCGCGCTGGGCGAGGCGCACGTCGGGCTCGGCGACCAGCGAGCGCTCGTCGAGCCAGGTGACCTCTTCAGTCGGATAGCTGTCGAGGCCGACGGGACCGGTCGTCACCACACCGGCGACGACGACGATGGACCCGGCGATGGCGACGGCTGCGACGAGGCGGGGAACCCGTCCGGGCGCACGGCCGTCGAGCGACCCGAGCAGGTCCCGCAGCGAGGGACCGGCCATCGCCACGATCACCAGCGACGCCAAGCCGAGGTTGCGGACCGCCAGCAGCCCGCCAACGAAGAACGCCAACGACGGCAGCAAGGCCCGCCATGGCCCGCCCCGGGACGCGGCCAGCACGATCAGCCCGAGCAGCAGGAGGAACAGCTGTTCCACGGGGACCCGGAACGAGGGCGACGCCCACTCGGTGACCCGATCGAGCGCGTCACCCCGCCGGATCAGGTGGAGCGGGAACCACAACAACCGCCAGCCGAGTGGGTTGACCATCGCCAGGAGGCAGCCGGCGACGCCGAACGCGGCAACCCGCAGCTCCCGGACGGGAAGCCGACGGTCGTCGATGGCGGCACCGAGCGTCGTGGCTGCGATCAGGGCGCAGCCGAGCACGAACGAGCCGTGTGAGTTGACCCACACCCAGAACACCGGGACCAGCAGCCATGGCCGCCGGATCCCTTCGAGCACCTGGAGCACGAGGACGGTGGCCAGTAGCCCTACCAGCAAGGGCCGGGGCGACCACAGCGAGGTTCCGATCAGCACGACCAGGCTGACCAGCCCGGCCCGGGTGACGAGCTGGCGGGCAGGCTCGGTCAGCCTCCACAGCCCAGCGGTGACGGCAGCACCAATGGCACCGTGGAACAGGCGGATCGCCCACCCCCCGAACACGGCGTCGAGTACGCCGTACACCAGGCTGACCAACCAGCTCTGGACGATCCATGGCTCGCCGTTGGCGACCGAGGAGTACGGATCGGCCGTCGGTACTGCGCCCTGCTCGAGGATCAGGTTGCCGGTGGCCAGGTGGGTCAGGAAGCTGTTGTCGGTGATCACCCTCGAGCCGATGCCGAAGCCGAGGAGCGTGAAGATCAAGCCGACCGCCCGGGCCAGATCGAGACCGCCGCCGTCACCGGCGGATCCGCTCGTCGTTTCGGTGGCTTCGGTCCCCGTCGCCTCCGGCTCGCGGACGGCCCCGGTGACGGTCACGGTGGCCTACAGGGTCTTTGCGATGTTGATCATCGCCGGTCCCAGCACGACGACGAACAGCGCGGGGAAGATGCAGAGGACCATCGGGATCATCATCTTGACCGGTGCCTTCTGGGCCTTCTCCTGAGCCCTCTGGCGGCGCTTGACCCGCATCTCGTCGGCCTGGGCTCGGAGCACCCGCCCGATGCTGACACCGAACGTGTCGGCCTGGATCATGGCGAGGGTGAACGAGCGGATCTCGGGGATGTCGACCCGGTTCTGCATACCCCGCAAGGCGTCGGCCCGTGACGAGCCGGCCTGGGTCTCGCCGAGGACGCGGGCGAACTCGTCGGCGAGCTCGCCGGGGACGTTGGTGATGACGCGATCGACGGCTTGCTCGAACCCGAGGCCGGCCTCGACCGAGATCACGAGCAGGTCGAGGACGTCAGGCAGTGCCCGCTGGATCGACTTCTGCCGGGCCTGGACCTTGCCGTTCAGCCGCGACGACGGGCCGATCGCTCCGATCAGGGTGCCGGTGAGGGCGAAGCCCCACAGGAAGAAGCCGCCGAGGTCGAGCGGGTTGACCAGGAACGTGAGCGCCAACCAGAGCGGGATGAAGGCGAAACCGAGGATGCGGACGGCGAGGAACCGCTCGACCCGCTCGGCCGATGCGATCCCGGCCTGGACGTGCTTGTTGCGGACCCGCTCGACGTATTCGGGTGGGTTGAGCCGGCCGCCGAAGCGGGCGAAGCCGGCGAGAACGGGGGCGAGCAGCCGGTCCTGGATCGGGGCCAGCAGCTCCCGCTCTCGCTGATTCTCGACCTCGTAGTCGTCGAGCTGGCGGAGGCTCGACCGGGCGGTGGCCCGCTCGTCGAGCTGGGTCAGCACGAAGAACAGGACCAGGCCGACGCCGAGCCCACCGAGACCGACGAAGGCCTCGAGGGGAATGGAGTTGAGCAGATCAAACATCGACCGTGATCACCTTCTTCATCCAGGCCAGCCCGATGAGGGCGGACACCACGCCGACCCCGAGGAGGATGTTCCCGAGGAACTCGGTGAACAGGACCTCGACGTACTCGGGGTTCATGAGCCACATGACGAGGCCGAGCCCCGGGGGCAGGAACGACAGCACACCGGCCGACATCCGGCCCTCGGCGGTCAGCGCACCGATCTCCCGCTTGAGTCGCTCGCGAGCGATCATCGTGTCGGCCACGCTCATCAGGAGCTCGTTGAGGTTGCCGCCGACCTCGCGCTGGATGCTGATCGCCATGACCGCCCAGGCGAAGTCGGCGCTCGCCATGCGCTCCGACACCCCGCTGAGGCTCTCCTCGAGCTCCCGACCGAGGCGGGCCTCGGTCATGGCTCGGCGGAGCTCCTGACCCATCGGATCGCCGATCTCTCGCGACACGACCTCGAAGCCCTGCGGCAGTGAGTAGCCGGCCCGCAGGGTGCCGGCAAGCAACTGCAATGTGTCGGGCAGCTGGGACTCGAAGGCCTTGAACCGGCGGCGCCCGAGGAACCGCACGACGAAGAAGGCAATGCCGGAGGCACCGAACCCGAACAGGAGCGCAACCAGGATGCTCTGGGTCAGGACGAGGCCGAAGCCGGTCGACAGGATCCCGATCGCAGCGAGAATGAACATCGCCTCGCCGGCCCGGACGGGCAGGTTGGCCCGCTCGAGGAGCTCTTCGACGCGGGCGAGGAACCCCCGCTTCTCGGCGAACGACTCGCTGAAGTTGACGGCCCGCTGCAGCAGCGCCGACTGGACGATCAGCTCCTCGACCTGGTCGCTGTCGGACATGTCGAGCGAGCCGTCGGTGTAGCGGGACAACACGCCGTCGAGCCCGGCCTCTCGGCCGGCCATCATCGAGCCGAGCGACCACACCCCGAGCGTGATGCCGACGAACGCCAGACCGAGGGCGACGTACAGGCCGGTCGAGGTCCGGAAGAAGGCCAGTCCCGATGCCGTCGACTGTGACACCGGAGCGAGCTGGAGCGGTAGCTCGGTGACCGTCCCGGCCGGGTACGAGAACTCGGTGCCGACAGCACCGACCGACAGCGCAACGTTGCTGCGACCATCGGCATCGGCCGGTCCTTGGAAGGTGACGACCAGTCGCTCGGCAGCGACGCCGACAGCCTGGGTCAGGGCCGGAGCGATGTCACCGGCGGTGGCGACCTGGATGTCGGCCCCCCCGGTTTGGGAGGTTGCCCCC
>JAOTYQ010000466.1 GCA_029861725.1 Acidimicrobiia bacterium
CGCCCCCAGGTCGTCGTTGGCTCGGGCCAGCTCGTGGTCGTCGACCCGGCCACCCGGGAACACCCACGACCCGCCGTGGAAGGCGAGGTTCGTGTCTCGCCGGAGCACGAGCACCTCCAGGCCGGCGGTGCCGTCACGAAGGGGAATGACGGTGGCCGCCGGCTTGATCGGCACCGCCCCGGGATCGACTGCATCGGTGTTCACCGGCCCAAGACTACGAGCCGCAGCCCGGCCACCCCAGTTGGCGACGCCTGTCGAGGCGGAGCGCAGCGGGACTTGAGCACCGCCGCGGCCACGCATAGCTTCGGCAGATGTTCGATCTCAACGACAAGACAGCGGTCGTCACGGGCGCGAGTCGCGGCATCGGCGAGGCCAGCGCCCGGGTGCTCGACCGGCACGGCGCTCGGGTGGTGCTCAGCGGGCGGACGGTGTCGGACCTGGAGCGGGTGGCCGGCGAGCTCAAGAACGAGCCCGTCGTGGTGCCGGCCGACTTGTCGGAGCCGCGTTCCGGCACTGCGCTGGCCGAGGCGATCCTGGCCGAGGTCGACGGCGTCGATGTCCTCGTGAACAACGCCGGCATCCCGATGCGGCGAACCCCGGCCCAGCTGACCGAGGACGACGTCGACCTCGTGTTCTCGATCAACGTCCGCTCGCTGCTGATGCTGAGCCTCGGCCTCGGGCCGTCGATGATCGCCCGAGGTGGGGGCTCGATCATCAATATCTCGTCCGTGGCCGGGCTGCACGGTCCGCAGGGCCGGGTCGCCTACGCCGGCACCAAGGGCGCCGTCGACGCGATGACGAGGGCCCTCGCCTCCGACTGGGGCCCGCAGGGCATCCGGGTCAACTCGATCGCCCCTGGCATCATCACCACGGCGATCTGGGAGGAGAGCCGCAACACGGTCCCGGGCCTCATCGAGGACCTGGCCCAGCGGGTGGCACTGAAGCGGTGGGGCGACAGCGATGACGTCGCCGACGTGGTGCTGTTCTTCGCCTCCGAGGCGTCCCGCTACGTGACCGGCGAGACGCTCACGGTGGACGGCGGCATGGCCAAGGTGTCGGCGTCGGCGGCGGCCGCCGCCCTCCCGGAACTGGACGACGGCTGACGGCTGCCGCGGCCCAGACGGGTGGCCACCCAGCCGTGAGCTTCAGGTTCGGTTCGAACCTGCGATACCTTCGCCGTCGTGCCCCAGAAGTACTTGAACGTCGACGACGTCGCCACCCTGGTCCACCATCGGGGGACGACGACGCTGCCCGGCGTACCGCCCGACACCGGTCGTGGCCGGACCGTGCTCTGCCTGCACGACGCCGGCAGCAACGGCAAGCAGTTCGCCGATCTCATGGACGCCCTCGCCACCGACCAGAGTCCGATCGCCTACGACCAGCCGGGCCACGGCCGGTCCGCCGGGCTCGACTCGTTGGCGACGATCGCCGCCATGGTCGATCAGCTCGACGCCATCGCCAGCGGGTGGTCGCTCGACGCCCCCGTGCTGGTCGGCGAGGGCCTCGGTGCGGCGGTCGCGCTCCAGGCCGCCACCCGGCACCCCGACCGGGTCGCGGCTTTGGTGCTGGTTGGCGGGGCGGCCGCCAGCTACGACCTCGGCTCGGAGATCGACGGCCTGGCCGCGATCACGGCCGGGAAGGCCAGGCGTGAGTTCGACCGGTCCGGGTACGCCCCCGACACCGAGCGTGCCGTCTACCAGAAGGCGTTCGCCAACTGGGTGACGACCGACCCGCGGGCCACGCTCGGCGCCCGCCGAGCCCAGGCCGACTGGTCGCTCGAAGCGCCGCCGTCGGTCCCGACGCTGATCGTCGTCGGCGAGCACGAGGAGCCGGAGTCGGTCCAAGCGGCCGGAGCGTTGGCCGACCGACTGCCGGAGGCTCAGATCCGCCGGCTGGCAGGAGCCGGACGCCACGGCGTCCTCGAGCAGCCCGAGGCGCTGGCCACAGCGATCAACGAGTTCCTCTCCAGCCTCGATTCGGAAGGCGCGGCATGACCATCAGCGGAACGATCGCCATCGCCGGGGCCTACGAGCACCCGTCGCGGTTCTCACCAGACAAGACCGAGTTCCAGATCATGGCCGAGTGCGCCAAGGGCGCGCTCGACGAGGCTGGCCTGACGATCGGCGACGTCGACGGCCTCTTCGGGGCGTCGATGACGATGGGCATGATGGGCATCGTCGACCTGGCGGAGTACCTGAACCTGAAACCGACCTATCTCGACGGCACCAACATCGGCGGGTCGTCGTTCGTCGCCCACGTCAGCCATGCGGCTGCCGCCATCAGCGCCGGGATGTGCGAGATCGCGCTCATCCTCTACGGCAGCACCGCGTCGTCGAACGCGGTGGCGATCGGCACCGGCGGCCGGGGCGGCACCAACCCGAGCGAATCGTTCGTCACCCCCTACGGCATGACGACGGTTGGCAGTTACGCCCTCTACGCCAACCGGCACATGGCCACCTACGGCACGACATCGGAGCAGCTGGCCGAGATCGCCGTCGCGATGCGATACCACGCGTCACTGAACCCGCACGCCAAGATGCGCCAGCCGATCACGGTCGACGATGTACTGTCGAGCCGGGTCATCTCCACCCCGCTGCACCTGCTCGACTGCTGCATCATCAGCGACGGCGGCGGAGCGGTCGTCGTCACCTCACTGGAGCGGGCCCGAGACCTGGCTACCGAACCGGTCGTGCTGCTCGGATCGGGCGAGGCGGCCACCCACCAGGAGATCGGCAGCCCCGACCTGTTGACGATCGCCGCCAAGCAGTCGGGGGAACGGGCCTTCGCCATGGCCGGCGTCACCCACGACGACATCGACCTGGCGATGATCTACGACTCGTTCACGATCACCGTGCTGGCCACGCTCGAGAACCTCGGGTTCTGCAAGCCGGGGGAGGGCGGCGACTTCGTCACCGACGGCCGGATTCAGCTCGGCGGTTCCCTGCCGATCAATCCTGACGGAGGTGGGCTCTCGTCGAACCATCCCGGTATGCGGGGCATCTTCCTGGTGATCGAGGCGGTCAAGCAGCTCCGGGGCGAGGGCGGCGCCCGCCAGGTCGACGGGGCCGAGCTGGCCTGCGTGCACGGCACCGGAGGCACGATCGGTGACAAGCACTCCGGAGCCACGCTGATCCTGGGAGTCGGGCAGTGAGCGAGATCGAGCACCCCCTACCGCACGCGTCATGGGAGACCAGGGGCTACTGGGAGGGCGCAGGGCGGGGCGAGATCGTGCTTCAGCGATGCCCCGACTGTGACCTGGTGCAGCACAAGCCCCGCGGTGTGTGCGCCACCTGCCTCGGCAGCCACCTGGAGCACTTCGTCGCCAGCGGCCGGGGCACCGTGTACACCTACACGATCACCAACCAGAACCAGGCGAAGGGCTTCGCCGACGCCTGCCCGTACGTGATGGCCTATGTCGAGCTCGACGAGGGCCCCCGGTTGCTGACGAACATCGTCGGCTGCGACCCGGACGCGGTCGAGATCGGGATGGCCGTCGTCGCCGACTTCGCTACCCAGGAACGGGACGACGGTGAGCTGTTCGCTGTGCCCCGCTTCACCCCCGCGTGAGCCGACCACGATGATCCTCGACCTCCACACCCACTCGGTCCGGTCGGACGACGGACGGGCGAAGGTGGCCAACTACTGCCAGTGGATCCGGAAGAAGGAGCTGCCCCTCGACGGTCTGGTGCTCACCGAGCACCGGCAGTTCGACGACGAGTCCGACTACCGAGATCTCGAGGACACCTACGGCCTGCTCATCCTCAAAGCGAGCGAGGTCGAGACCGACTATGGCCACGTGCTCGTCTTCGGTGTCAACGAGGACTTGGTCAACAGCTTCGACTTCACCCGGGTGGACAACCAGATCCACAGCGTCCTCGATGCAGCCGAGCGCTGCGGAGCCTTCGCCGCGCCCTGCCACCCCGGTCGCAAGAACGTCGGGCTCTTTGCCCACTACGATCGGAAGTCGCCGGTCGAGGGGGTGCACACTGTCGAGGTGCTGAACGGCGGAAGCATCCCCGGGGAGGACGACCTCGCGCTGGCCAAAGCCGCAGAGTACGGCTACCGGGGCTTCGGCGGCAGCGACAGCCACATCGTCAGCCGCATCGGGTACTGCGCCACCGAGTTCGACGAAGACATCGCCGACATCGACGGCTTGGTGTCGGCCCTCTACGGCGGCGCGTTCAGCGCCGTCAGCCTCCGGGAGGAGTCAACACGATGACCGAGCCCGTCCCCCGGCGTGAACCCGAGGCCGACCCTCAGACCGAGGCAGCACCAGAGAGCGGCTCCGAGCTCGATTCCGAGGTCGCAGCCCTCCGCGAGCGTTGGGTCGGCGAAGCGTTCGATCTGTCGACCTTCGACATCGACGGCGAGAAGATGGTGGCGTGGGCGACCGCGGCCGGCGAGACCGACCCGAGGTTCATCGACCCGACCCACGACGACTTCCAGGCTCACCCCAACTTCACGACCCACTGCCTCTCCGGTCGGGTGCTCCCGGAGGACTTCCCGCAGATCGGTGGACCCCGGGGGATCGACGGCGGCAAGGCGGTCGAGATCCACCAGCCGATCCGAGCAGGTGACCGGCTGCGGGCGTCGACCACGATCGCCGATGTCTACACCAAGACCGGACGGTCGGGCACGATGATCTTCATCGTGCAACGAATGAGCTTCGTCAATCAACGGGACGAGGCGGTGGCGACCGTCGACTGGCGAATGATCCGCAGCCCGTGACACCCGAGGCATGACCAGGGAGCGCCAGATGAGGTACGAAGAGGTCGAGCTGGGCGATGACCTGCCGACCGAGACGCCGGATGTTTCGATGGAGCGCGTCGTGCAGTTCACCGAGGCGGCGAACCAGAAGTTCCCCCGGTTCACGAGCCACGAGGCGGCCCGGGCCGAGGGCCTCCCAGGAGCACTGGTGCCCGGGATCATGAGCCAGGCCTTGCTGGCGGCGATGATCCACCGGTGGGCTCCGGGATGCTCGATCCACCGGCTCGACACGGTGTTCCGCGCTCCG
>JAOTYQ010000467.1 GCA_029861725.1 Acidimicrobiia bacterium
GTGCCCATCGGTCCGCTTGAGACCGCGCTCCTTGGCCCATCGGCCGTTGCCGTCCATCACGCAGGCAACGTGCGCGGGCACTCGGGCAGGGTCGATAGCGGTGAGATCCATTACGTTGAACCGTACCTAGTCACGCGGGGTTCGGGGCGGGAATCGAAGCGGGTGGGAGGCGTGAGCTCCCGCCGCGGGGTCAGGGCGTTTAACTGCCGGGGCCAGGATCGGGATCTTGGCTTGGCTCAGGGTGTCTGTGAGCCGGGATCCGGATCTGGCTCCGGTGTCGTGGGCGGGTCCGTGCCGGTGGTGGGCGGCTCGGTCGTATCCGACGAGCTAGTCGGCGGCTCGGTCGTATCCGACGAGCTAGTCGGCGGCTCGGTCGTATCCGACGAGCTAGTCGGCGGCTCGGTCGTATCCGACGAGCTAGTCGGCGGCTCAGTCGTATCCGACGTCGGCGGAGCGGTCGACTCGCTGGTCGGTGCCGACGTCGCCCGTGTTGGAGCGGTCGTCGCCCGCCGGGTCGCTCGGGTCGTCACGGTCCCGCTGCTGGTCACCGACTCGGTGGAGGCCGTGCTCGACGCCACCGTGGTCGTGGTGGTCTGGGCCGCGGAGGCTGCCCCCGCATCCCGACTGGCCGAGCTCACATCGATCGTGGTCGTCGAGGCAGCGACGATCTGGTCAGAGCCGTCGTCGGCTCCGGCGAAGAGAGCCCAGACGATCACGCCGATCGCCAGCAGCGCGACGGCGACGAGCGTCGTGGTGAACCACTGCCGGTCGACGATGTCGAGCAGGATGTCTCGCCGAAGCGGACCTGAGGTCCTTTCTGGGACCCGCACCGCACCGGGAGGTCGAGCAGGGGCTCGGAGGTCCTGGAGATTGATCGTCGGGGCCGAGCCGGCTGGAGCCGATGCGGCGCTGCCGACATGTTCGGCCTGACCGGCATGCCCGGAGCCGCTGCCAGCGTGACCGGGTTGACCACCGGCCGACCCTGCGGAATCGTCGAGGAAGGAGCTGCCGGCCGGAGCTCCCTGGGCGGGATCGACGACAGTCGAGCGCTCGAGCGCCACCGGGGGCGGCGGGGTGCGGCCGCCCTCGCCGTCGTCGGTCAGGTCGATCATCGGACCGTCGAGCGGTGATCGGGCCGCCTCGTTCAACCCCGGAGCCCAGAGCTGAGCTGCTGGGCTGTCATCGTCCGCGCGGGGGAAGAGCCGCCCGCCGTCGTCCTTGGCGACGGCGGGAAGGCCGCCGGTGTCGTCGAACAGGCGCGTCGAGTCGGTGGAGACCGTCGGCACGTTCCTCACCGGAAGGTCAGGATCGGACTGGCGAGGCTGGGTTGCCGGCGCCTCAGCCGCCACTGCGAACGGCCCGTCGTTCAGTTCGGGGACGAAGACCCTGAACTGGTGATCGTCGCCGACGACGTTGAAGCCGAGCTGGTCGGGGTCGATGTCGTGCGCACCTCGGCGGCCCGAGGCTGCGCTGATGTCACCGTCGGCGGCCGCGGTTGGAGAGGATCCGGTCGGCTCACCTGTCGCCTCGGCGGAGCCCGGCAGCTGATCGAATGCAAACGGGTCGCCGATGCTCGGATCAGACGCCGTCTGTTGCGACGGTCGCTGTTCTGACGACTGCGGATCGGCCGGCGCTGAGCTAGCGGGCTGCCGAGCAGACGACTGCGGATCGGCCGCCGAGCCAGCGGGCTGCGGAGCGGACGACTGCGGATCAGCGGCCGCGGGATCGGCGTGCGCCTGGCCCGACGGTCGCTCGGCGGGCGATGGCGTAGCGGCCGCGGGATCGGGGTGGGCCGGGGGGGCCCACGGTCGCTCGGCGGGCGGCGGGCTGAACGATCGCTCGGCGGGCGGCGGCGCAGCGGGCGGCGGGCTGAACGATCGCTCGGCGGGCGGCCGCGCAGCGGGCGGCGGGGAGCCACCGGGCTGCGAGTCGGTCGCTGCGGGCTCGGATCCTGTGGGAGGCGGTCCTCCGACGATCGGGCGGGTAACCGGGTCGAACGAATCGGTGATCGCACCGAGCCGGTAGTCGCCGGCCCTCGGCAGCAGATCGGCCGAGAACTCCCCGGTCAGCATGCCGTCGACCTCGTTCCAGAACGCCCCGGCGTCCTCCGACTCGAGGATGTCGTGGCGCCCTCGCTGGGCCGGGTTCGGCGATCCTCGGCCAGCGCCGCGGCCGAAGGGTCCCAGCCGTGCGTCGCCCTCGGCGGCGCCTTCTCGATCGTTTCCCATGTGGAGCCACCCCATGGCAGTCCGCGCACAGCCCCGTCCGTCCGACGGAGCCTAGTGCCTAGTATTCGAGGCGTGCCGCTCGCCTCCTCGCATCTGGGTGAAGTCACCCACCACCTCCCGGGTGGCGGTGAGACCCGGCCAGGCCAGGTCGAGATGACGGAAGCGGTCGCAGCGACGATCGAAGACAGGGGCACGCTCCTCATCGAGGCCGGCACCGGTACCGGCAAGTCGCTGGCGTACCTGACCCCGATGGTCACCGCTGGCCGCCGGGGCGTCGTGGCGACTGCGACGATTGCCCTGCAGAGTCAGCTCATCGAGCACGACATCCCGCAGGTGGCCAAGGGCCTCCGACGGCCGGTTTCCGTCGCCCTCGTCAAGGGCCGTCGAAACTACCTGTGCCGGCAGCGGTTGGCCGAGCTGGAGCGAGCCGATCGGGCGGAGCAACTCGACCTGCTGGGCGGCCGGAGCAAGCAATCACACCTCGACGCCATCATCGAGTGGGCCGAGTCGACCACGTCGGGGGACCGCGAGGAGCTGCACCCCTCCCCCACCCCCGATGTGTGGGCCGCGGTCAGCGTCGGCGCCGACGAGTGCCCGGGCGCGGCCCGGTGCCCGTCGGGCGACAGCTGCTTCTCGGAGCGGGCCCGGAATCGGGCCTACGAGGCTGACGTGATCGTGACCAACCACCACTACTACGGGCTCCACCTGGCATCGGAGGGCGCGCTTCTGCCCGAGCACGATGTCGTCGTCTTCGACGAGGCTCACCAGCTGGTCGACACGCTCGGCGCGACCTGTGGGACCGAGCTCGGCGGCCACCGCTTCCGCACGCTGGCTCGGCGGCTGCGGTCGATCCTGACCGATGACGAGGTGCCCACCCAACTCGAACGCATGGCGGTCGACTTCGACGATGAGATCCGCGCTCGCCGGGGGCTGACCGCCGAGTTCACCCCCGAGCTCGTTGCGCAGCTCGTCAACGGCAGGGAGCGGAGCGATCGCGCGCTGAGCGCCCTCCGTCACGCAAAGCCGTCGAAGGGCTCCGACGCCGAGGCCCGAGTCGAGCGGACGACGATCGCGGCGACGAGGCTCATCGACGACATCGACGCCGTCATCGAAGCCGAGCCGTCCGACGTGCTGTGGGTCGACGGGACCGACGCCAACCCGGTGCTGCGGCGAACCCCGCTGGAGGTCGGCGATCTGCTCGACACCCACCTGTGGCCCCAGGCGGCGGTCATCCTCACGAGCGCCACCCTCGCCGACGGACTGGTGGAACAGCTCGGCCTCGACCCCTCGACCGAGGTACAGCGGGTCGGCTCGCCGTTCGATTTCGACCGGCAAGGGGTGCTCTACTGCGCCGCCCATCTGCCCGATCCCCGCTCCTACGATTACCGGCCGGCGGTGCAGCAGGAGATCGCCGAGCTGGCTCGAGCCGCCGGGGGCAGGACGCTGGCGCTGTTCACCAGCTACTCGGCAATGAGGGAGGCGGCGGAGGCGCTCGCCAAGGTGCTCGAAGGTCCGGTGCTCGTCCAGGGGGAGGGATCGCGCGACGTGCTCGTCGAGCGCCTCTGCCGCGAGGACGGGGCCGTGCTCTGCGCCACGATGTCGTTCTGGCAGGGCGTCGACATCCCGGGCGACGCGTTGACGCTGGTCACGATCGACCGGCTGCCTTTCCCTCGACCCGACGAGCCGGTCTCCCAGGCCCGACGGGAGCGAGCCGGCCCGGCGGCATTCCGCCACGTCGATCTGCCCCGAGCCCAGACCCTCCTCGCCCAGGCCGCCGGCCGCCTCATCAGGCGCTCGACCGATCGCGGTGTCGTCGCCGTCCTCGACCCGAGGCTCGCCACCAACAAGAGCTACCGGTGGGATCTCATCAACGCCCTCCCACCCCTGCGCCGCACGAAGGACCGGTCCGAGGTCCTCGACTTCCTGGCCGAGATCGATGCCGACGCCCGGAGGGGCGACTAATGCCGGGCGGGGTCAC
The DNA here is from genome assembly GCA_029861725.1 of Acidimicrobiia bacterium. Classification (GTDB taxonomy): domain Bacteria; phylum Actinomycetota; class Acidimicrobiia; order Acidimicrobiales; family SZUA-35; genus CADEDH01. The sequence goes on from JAOTYQ010000467.1 coordinate 4,207, forward strand.
GCTCGTGCTCTTCCTCGCCGGTCCGATGGTGATGATCGGCTACGTCGCATCGAGCCTGAGCCGGCAGTGGGTGGTCAGCAGTGGCGACCGGTCGTCACCCTCCACACTCGTCGAGGTGACGACCACCCTCCTGGCCGCCGGCGGGGCTTGGGCCGCGATCCGCTACGCCGCTCCCGGGCGCACGACGTTCCAGAACGCCTCGGCCATCGGCTTCCTGTCGTCACAGGTGCTGACGGCGTGGAGCTCGCTGGCCCTGTGGACCGGCGTCGCGGCGGTGCTGGGACATGTCGCCCCGGCGAGCACCCGTTTCCGGTCGGGCACGAGCGGCATCGCCGGCGGTTTCGCCCTCCTCGCGGTGTTCCTACCGATCACAGCGCTCGCGGCTGCCGGCGCCTGGTTCGGCTCGCTCGCCCTCACCCGGATGGTGCGGCCGGCACTGGCGATCACGTACCTCGCCGTGGTCGTCGTCGAGTGGGTTCTGAGCGTCGTCAACCCACCGGGCCCCTACGGGCTCGTCCATGGGCCGGAGACCACGCTGTGGGTCGCCGTCCTGGCTGGGGTGCTGACCTTCCGGTGGGCAGCTGGTGACATCGGCGTGAGCTCCGAGGCCGGGCAGCGCCCCGAGGACTTCCCATACCACTGACGGTTCCGAGCCGCCCTCAGTAGCCGAGCCGCTCGATGGCGGTGCGGTCCTGTTGCCAGTTCGGATCGACCGACACGACCAGCTCCAGGAACGCCCCCTTCGGAAGCTGCCGACGGACCCGGACGCCGACATCCTTCAGGACCTTGCCGCCCTTGCCGATCAC
>JAOTYQ010000468.1 GCA_029861725.1 Acidimicrobiia bacterium
GCGCAGGAACGAGCTCGTGCTCTCGGCGTCGAATATCACGTCGTAGACCTCACCGCTGGTCGTGAAGTCCGCTTGAGTGTCGTCGATCACCCTGTCTGCCCCCAGGGACTCGACGAGCTCCACCTCGCTGGTGCTGCACACTCCGGTGACCCGCGCTCCGAGATGCTTCGCCACCTGGATCGCTGCGGTGCCGATGGCCCTGGATGCCCCGGCCCACGGCCTCAACCTCACCAGCGAACTCAGAACCCTGTATATGTTGCCGCGGCCGCAGGAGACCAGTGAAGAATCTCGCGACGAACGGCCGCCCTGTCCGCGTGATGGTGTCCGACAGCGTCACCGCAGCCGCACATACTCGGATCAGTACGTCTCCGCCCCAAGCCTCGGTCTCGGCACGTCCTTGAGTTGGAGGAGATCCAAAGACCCATACTCGTACTGCACAACCGCTTTCACCGACGATCTCCCGAGCTGTTTCCATCATTCGACGCCGACCGTGCCGCCGGTGGCCAGAGCCAGAGGTCCTAACCGCAACCCGGACCGCGCCCGGCAGGGTCGACGGCGGGCACCCGAGGTACGACCAGTGAGACGGTGGCCCTGTCGTCCTCGATGGGGATCGTACGGTCGCCGATGTCACACGGTCGTTGGGAGTCAGGGAGACGAGCCTGGAGAACTGGGTCCCTCAGGCCCGCATCGATCGCGGCGAGCGGGAAGGCTCGACCACCAGTGAGCGTGAGGAGCTGGCCGAGTTGCGCTGGGAGGTGTCCAGGTTGCGGACCGAACAAGATCTGCTCAAACGAGCGACGGCCTTCTGGGTGAGGGGGTCGGGACAGTGACCCGCTATCGGTGGGTGGCTGCCCGGAAGGCCGAGGGGTTCCCGACCACAGCAGCGTGCAAGGTCACTGGGGTCAGCCGGCCGGCGTTCTACGACTGGCTCCAGAGTGAGACGGCTGGACCGACCAACCCTGAGCTCGCCGAGGCCCAGTTGGTGGCCGAGATCCGGCGGATCCATGACGAGTTCGACGGCACCTACGGCGAGCCCAGGATGACGCCGGAGCTCCGGGCCCGGGGCTGGGTGGTGAACCACAAGCGTGTGGAGCGGCTCATGCGGGAACACGGGATCGTCGGCGTCCACAAGCCGGCCATAGTCCGGACCACGATCCCGGCCACAGAGAACCGGCCGGTGCCGGATCTGGTCGGCCGGCTCTTCGACCCCTGAGCGCCGGATGTCGCGTTCTCTGGGACAGTCCCGGGGCGCACGCCACCCGGCCTTGGCGCTCGGCAACATCTCTCGTAGCGGGCGACTCCGATCGCTGGTTTTGCTGCACGATGTGTGAGCGCCGGGGCGATTCGGCTGGGGTCACTGGTCATGTCTGCGGGTTGCGTGCCAGCGGAGATCCGTGCGCCGACCGCAGCTCAGCGCGAAGCTGTGTTGCACCCGCGTTGACGAAGGGGGGGCGACTATCTGACAGGATGCGGTGACCTGCAAGGATGGATGGAATGGACAGTGTTGAAGACAAGCTCCGACAGCCGCCGCTGGTCGACTGGCCCCGGCCAGCCGGCGAGGAGAACTATCGTGCCGATGGCCGTCTGAAGAAGAGGTTCTACGAGCATGAGCTCGCGAGGCTCCAGGAGGAGCTCGTCAAGCTACAGCACTGGGTGCACAAGGAGGGGCTCCGGGTGCTCGTGATCTTCGAGGGCCGAGGATCCGCTGGCAAGGGTGGTGTGGTCAAGCGGATCAGCGAGCGCACGAGTCCACGGATCGTTCGCACGGAAGCGCTGCCGAAGCCCACCGAGCGCGAACAGACCCAGTGGTACTTCCAGCGCTACGTGCCGCTGCTGCCATCCGGCGGCGAGATCGTCTTGTTCGACCGCAGCTGGTACAACCGCTCCAACGTGGAGTGGGTGATGGGATTCTGCACCGAGGAGCAGCACCAGGAGTTCTTGCGGACCTGTCCCGAATTCGAGCGAATGCTCGTCCGGTCAGGGATGATCCTGCTGAAGTACTGGTTCTCGATCAGCTACGAGGAGCAGAGTCGGCGGTTCGCAGCCCGCAACGAAGAGCCCCTGAAGCGCTGGAAGCTGTCCGCGATGGACCTCGAGGAGCACCGGCTGTATGTCCGCTACTCGATGGCCAAGGATACGACGTTCCAGTACACCGATATCAAACAGGCTCCCTGGTACGTCGTGCCGTCGGACTGCAAGCGCCGGGCGCGGCTCAACTGCATCAGGCACGTCCTGTCCGCGATCCCTTACCAGGACATCGTCCCGGAGCCGGTGACCATCCCCGACCGCGAAGAGCAGCACTACATCCGACCCCCCGTCGCGGACCAGACGTTCGTCCAGACGTTGTACTGATCGCCGTGGCGTTTGGTCACAACGCCGACACCTGGGGCCGAGCAGTATCCGGCGATCATCGCAAGCCGGAACGATGCTCGGACCCCTCGCCGCTGAGAGTGTCACGTTGTGCGATAGCGAGCGAGCCGACACACGAGAGTCCGCACGTCGGGGCGGGCGGCGACGGCCGAACACACACACACACACACACTTCAGTGAGACAGCGGCTCCTTCGCGAGGGTACGTCTCGGATCGGACAGGGGATAAGGCGCGCCAACACGGACACTCCCCGAGCAGGGCCAGCCGCGTCGTTCGCAATAGCGGGGTGCTTCGCCCGGGCTCTCTTCGTCGTGTGCTCACTCGGGTGGGATGGTCGGCTCGCGGTTCCAGATCGACAACAGGATTGGTACGACCACGGTCGGTTCGACCTCGTCGACCCTCGCAACGATGTCGAAGGACTCAACGGTGACCGCGTTGTCCACCCGCAGCCGGCGGTGACAGACCGCCACGATCTCCAACACGTCGAAGGCGTCAACCAAGTAGTCGAGCACGGCGTCGGTCAGGTCATAGCGGATGAAGTCATCGGCCGAGTAGAGGAGGCGTCGAGATTCCGACTTGTCGGGAGCAGACGTCTCGCTTCGGCTTCGAGCCATCGCCGGCCCAGCGGATCGAGCTGCACCGCGAGACTACGACGAACGCTGTGACTTGAACTCGGCCAAGCGTTCCTCGGCTCGGACGAGATCTCGGACCGCCGAGGGCACTGGAGCAGCCGTTCCGGGTGGGCTTCAGCGAACCACCCCGGGGGCCGCCCATCGTCTCGCTGATGGTCACGGTAGAGCAGGCGCACGGGTCGGGTTTCACCGGCTCGCTCGACGGGTAGAGAGACCATATGGCTCGTTACGTTGTCCACGTCCAGTCACCCTGCGAACCCGGCGAGGCGTTCGATTTCATGGCCGACCTGACCAACTTCGCCGACTGGGATCCTGGCGTCATCGAAGCGTCCCAGGTAGTAGGCGAGCAACCGGAACAGGACGCTGCGTTCGACGTCATGGTGAAGGCCATACCCCGACCGCTCGTCCTCCGCTACCAACTCGTCACCTTCGATCGGCCAACGACGGTCGTCGCCCGAGCACAGACCCCGCTGCTGACGTCGCTCGACCGGATCACGGTCACGCAGGCCGACGAAGGCTGCATCGTGACCTACGACGCGGAGCTGACTCTGAACGGTCCGCTCGGCCTGGCCGACCCGCTCGTCGGCCTCGCCTTCAAACGGATCGGTGACCGGGCCGCCGACGGCCTCGTCCGAGCGCTCGAAGGACGCAAGGTAGAAGCTCCGGCAGCATGAGGGTTGGCGACATCGGCGACACGATGCTCGAGGTGCCAGTCCTGCCTTCTCGAAAGCGCTCGGCTCGCTGCTGCGAACCCCCCGGGCAGGGGGCCGACACCCTCGTCTGGCTCGCCGCCGCCGACGTCGCCGTGGCCTCGAACGGGGAAGTTCTGGCACGACCGCCGAACCCGATCTACCAGGGTACCGAGCACGAAGCGCAGCGATACCCCCGAACGAAGGACAGAGCTATGGAAGTGGGCGAGCGAGCGATGCCGACACAACCCGACATGACCGAGGCCCAGCTCGTCGACGATGCGCGATTCGCCCGGTTGCGTTCCCTCAACCTGGTCATGGGCCTGTTTCACGCCGTGTCGGCGACAGCCATGGTCGTACTCGGGAACGACTTCACCCTCGATGCCAGCACACTCAATTTGAACGGACCGCCAGGCACACCCCTCTCGGACGGCGTGCTGCGCTCAGCGCTTTCGGTACCGATCGCACTGGCGACTGCCGCCTTCCTCTACCTCTCGGCGTTCTTCCACCTGCTCATCGCCTCCCCCCTCGCGGCCCAGAGCTACCGCCGGGAGCTGAGCAACCAGCGCAATCGGTTCCGCTGGGTCGAATACTCGATCAGCTCGACACTGATGATCCTGCTGATCGCGCTCGTCACCGGCCTCACCGATCTCGCCGCGCTCATCGGCATCGCCGGAGCCAACGTCGCCATGATCCTCTTCGGGTGGATCATGGAGATGGTGAACCGACCGGGAGAGACCGTGTGGTGGACGCCCTTCTGGTTCGGCTGCATCGCCGGGGCCACCCCCTGGCTGGCGATCGCCGTCTACCTCGCCGTCAACGTGAACCAGGAGGGTGGCCAAGGTCCGCCGGGCTTTGTCTATGGCATCATCTTCAGCATCTTCGCCTTCTTCAACAGCTTCGCCCTCAACCAGTGGCTGCAGTACCGGCAGATCGGGCGGTGGCGCGACTACCTCTTCGGCGAGGTTGGCTACATCGTGCTGAGCCTGACCGCCAAGACGATCCTCGCCTGGCAGATCTTCGTCAACACCCTGATCGACTGAGAGCACCAGTGACCGACCATGCCGTCATCCTCGCCGCGATCCATCGCCAGGCGAGTCGCCCGGTCCGGGACACCGCAGGCGGGACCGCTACCCTTGACCTCGTGGCTGCACTCGACAACCTGACGGTGACGATCTCCGAGAACGATCCGACGGTTCTCGTCGCCGAGGGCCAGATCGATTCGCACACCTCATCGGCCCTCGACGAAGCGCTCTCGGAAATGAGCGCCGAGGGGTCGGTATCGGTCGATCTGTCTGGCGTGACCTTCGTCGACTCGTC
>JAOTYQ010000042.1 GCA_029861725.1 Acidimicrobiia bacterium
CACCTTGGTCCCGGCGATCACGACGAGCGAGAACGCTCCCTCCCACCGGGGCATGACGTTGGCCAACCGTTCCTCCCACGAGTCGCCCTCACCGGCGGTGAGCATGAGCGCCAGGACCTCTGAGTCCGAGGATGACTGGAGTCCGGCGCCCCGTTCGAGGAGGCCGACTCGGAGCTGGTCGGCGTTCACGAGGTTGCCGTTGTGGGCCACGCCGAGCGGGCCGTACATCGTCTCGACCACATACGGCTGGACGTTGCGGTCGGAACTGCCCCCGGTGGTCGAGTACCGAGTGTGACCGATCGCCATCTTGCCGATCAGCGGGTCGAGGGCGCCGGCCTCGAAGACCTGGCCAACGAGTCCCTGGGCTTTGTGGACCCGGACCGCCCGGCCGTCGGCCACGGCGATCCCCGCCGCTTCCTGGCCCCGGTGCTGGAGAGCGTAGAGGCCGAAGAAGGCGAGCCGGGCCGCATCGGAGTCTGGCGACGACACCGCCACCACGCCGCACTCCTCCCTCGGCCGGTCGAGGGGATCGCCCAGTGCTCGTGCCGTCGGTGCTCCGGTCACGACGAGACGGCCATCCCGTCGGCGTCGGCGTCGAGCACCCGGGTGGCGGCCTCGGCCTGGTAAGCCGAGATTCGAAGCCGGAGGTCGGCATCGGACAGGGCAAGGATCTTGGCCGCCGCGAGTGCGGCATTGGCCGGCTCCAGAGCCACCACCGGGGCCACGCCGGGCGGGGTGCGCAGGCTCGACAGCACGTCGAGGCCGGCGAAGGCCTCGGATCGGGGCGGGCAGGCGATCACCGGGGAGACGACGTTGGCGTCGCTCAGTCCGGAGAGCGCGTCGCTCATCCCGGCCACCGTGATGAACACGGTTTGCTCGGGGCTGTTGTCGTAACGGCGGAGCAGCTCGAGAACGTGCTCGGGCACGCGATGGGCCGACCCGACCCGCCGGATGACGGGCACGGCCAGCCGATCGAGGACGGCGGCGATCTTGTCGACCCACTCACTGTCTCGTGGCGATCCGGACAAGATGACGACCTGCAACGGGAAACCCCCTACTCGATGGTCGATACGGCGACTGATGCTGTTGGCTGGGTGCTGTTCTGCTGGGTGCTGGGAACTGGGTACTGGGTGCGGTTTGCTGGGTAACGATGTCGGCTGGCTACGCGTTGAGCACGGGTTCGAGGTTGGCCCGGAGCCGGTCGAAGATCGGCTGGGCGCCGGGCTCGAAGGTCGAGCCGGTCAGCCGCTGGTAGAAGTCAACGTAGCGAGCGGTGGTGTCAGCGAGCACCCTCGGGTCGAGATCAGGGGGCGGACCGTCGCCGCCGTAGCCGGCAGCCTTCAGGGCCAAACGGACCGGTTCCTTGTCGAAGCTCTCGGGGGCCAAGCCAGCGGCGAGGCGATCCTCCATCGTCTCGGCGGCCCAGAAGCGGGAAGAGTCCGGGGTGTGGACCTCATCGATCAGGAGCAGCTCGCCGCCGGGGGCCAAGCCGAACTCGTACTTCGTGTCGGCCAGGATGAACCCGGCGTCGGCGGCGACGGTGGTTCCCCGCTCGAACAGGTCGAGCGCCGCCTTCTGGACCTGGGCCCAGAGGCCGACCTCCACGAGGCCCAGCTCGACCACCTCGTCGCAGGTGATCGGTTGGTCGTGGCCGCCTTCGGTCGCTTTCGTCGTCGGCGTGATGAGCGGCTCCGGCAGTGGGCCGTGGGCGGTCAGGTCGTCGGGCAGACGGTAGCCGTAGAGCAGCCGGTCGCCCGCTTCGTAGCGAGGCAGGAGCGACGTCGAAGTGCTTCCGGTGAGCCGTCCCCTCACGACCACCTCCACCGGTAGCGGGTCGGCGTCGACAGCGATCAGCGCATTGGGGTCGGGGACGTCGATGACGTGGTTGGCGACGATGTCGCGGGTGCGGTTGAACCACCAGGCAGCGATCTGGTTGAGCACCTGTCCCTTGTGCTGGACCGTCCCCAGCACTCGGTCGAACGCGCTGATCCGGTCGGTCGTCACCAGGAGGCGTCGGTCGTCGGGGAGGCGCCACGCTTCCCTGACCTTGCCCGACGTGTGGTCGGGGAGATCGAGGTCGATCGTATCCAGCGTCGCTCCGGGATCCATGAACCCATGATGGTCACCGGGCCCTCCGGATCCGGGGACTCCGCCCACATTTCTACGAAAAACTTTCGTCAGTTGGCGACTGCGGCCACGCCGGCTCGGAACAGATCGAGGCAGGAGCCGCCCTGCGTCCGGCCTCGCAAGGGGTCCTGAGCTGGGCGTATGTGATCTTCAGGGTGGGGCATGAGGCCGAGGACGAGCCCGGATCCGTCAACCAGGCCGGCGATGTCGCCGACCGAGCCGTTGGGGTTGGCTGGATACGCGCCCCCGGCGAGCTCGCCGTCGCCATCGACGTAGCGGAAGGCTGCGCTCGAGTCGAGATCTGCCCCGGAGCCGACGACCAGTCGGCCCTCGGCGTGGGCGACCGGGCACCGGAGAGGGTGGTCGAGGCCGTCGAGCCACACCGACCGCCCACCCTGAGGGGCCAGCGTGACCCAGCGGCACTCGAACCGGCCGGAGTCGTTGCCGACCAGGGCGGCCGGGGTACCGTCGCCGGGCAGCAAGCCGGCCCTGACAAGCGCCTGGAAGCCGTTGCAGATCCCGATGATCGGCATCGCCTGGGCCACGGCTTCGGCGAGCTGATCCCCGAACCAGCCGACCAGGTCGAGGCCGAGCAGGCGACCGGCCCCGAGGGCGTCGCCGTAGGAGAAGCCGCCACCGACGGCGAGCAGCTGGTGGTCGACGAGCTTCGCCTTCCCGTCGCGGAGGTCCTGGAGTGGGACCTGGGCCGTGGTCGCCCCTGCCGCCTCGAACGCATCGGCCAGCTCCTGATTGCGGTTCGTGCCCGGAGCGATCGGTATGAGGACCGACGGTCGAGTGGCTGTCATGACGTGCTCCCTACCGGTCGCGGGGGCCCGGGCGCACGGGCGGCGCCGGGTCGGTCGTGGCCGGTGTAGGCCGTTGCCACCTCGGCCAGCGACACCGCGATGGCATCGCCGATTCGCACCGTCGGTGTCTCGGTCACCGTGCCGATGCGGGTGGCCGACGGCACGGCGGCGGCGAAGGCGTCCCGGTCGGTCGGCGCGACCTCGATCAAGTACCGACCGGAGCCTTCGCCGAAGAGCACCCCGAGACCCGGGGAGCGCTGGTCGGTGAGGAGCTCCAGCCCGAGCCGGCCCCCGAGCGCCCACTCGGCGGCTGCCACCGCCAGGCCGCCCTCGGAGAGGTCGTGGACGCTCCGGGCGAGGCCGGCCCGTATCGCCTGGTGCACCTCGCGGTGGCGGCCGACCGCGTCGGGGTCGGGAGCGGCGACCGGTCCACCGAGATCGCGGCCGATGACGTCGTCGAGGTGGGAGCCGCCGAGGGCGCCTCGAGCCGGACCGACGAGCCAGATGTCGTCACCGGCTTCGACGACACCGGTGAGGGGAACCGCTTCGAGATCGGGCACGATGCCGACGGCGGTGATCACGAGCGTGGGGGTGACCGGGTCGGCGGCGCCGTCGGGACCGACGAATTCGTTGTAGAGCGAGTCCTTGCCCGACACGAACGGGGCACCGTGGGCCAGGGCCGCGTCGTGACAGCCCCGGCAGGCGGCGACGAGCCGGGCGAGGGCGTCCGGCTTGGTCGGGTTGCCCCAGGCGAAGTTGTCGAGGAGGCTGAGCTGCGCCGGGTCGGCGCCGGCCGCCACCACGTTGCGAACGGCCTCGTCGACCGCGGCCCAGGCCATCGCCTCGGTGTCGTAGCGGCCGATGACCACGTTGACGCCGATCCCGACCGCAAGCGCCCGATCGCCGGCGGTGCCCGGCGGGACCAGGACGGTGCCGTCGGCCGGAGCGTCGTGCCCGACCCCGCCATAGGGCCGGACGAAGGTGCCGCCGAGCACCTCGTGGTCGTAGGTTCGCACCACGGCCTCGTTGGATCGGATGGACGGATGGGCCAGCAGGTCGAGCAGTGCCCGGCGAGGATCGACCGCTGCGTGGGTGCGGGGCCGGCGGGTCCGGTGGAGCACGGCGGCGGTCAGCTCCAAGCGAGGCCGGCCGCCGTGGAGGAACTCGGTGCCGAGCTCGACGACGGTCTCGTCGCCGTCGCGGACGAGCAGGCGACCGTCGCCGGTGAAGTGGCCGATGACGGCCGCTCCGACCTGCCAGCGGTGGGCGAGGCGGAGCACCGCATCGGGCTCTGGCGCAGCCAGCACCATCCGCTCCTGGGCTTCGGACAGCCACACCTCCCACGGGGCGAGGCCCGGGTACTTGCGGGGCACGGTGGCCAGGTCGACCTCGGCCCCCAGCTGCTCCGCCATCTCCCCCACCGCGGACGACAGCCCGCCGGCTCCGCAGTCGGTGATGGCGGTGTAGAGGCGCCGATCCCGGGCCTCGAGGACGACGTCGATCAGGCCCTTCTCGACGATCGGATCGCCGATCTGGACCGACGAGCCAGCGATCTCAGCGGTCTCGGCGCCCATCGTCTGGGACGAGAACGTGGCCCCGCCAACGCCGTCTCGACCGACCGCCCCACCGAGGACGACGATCGCGTCGCCGGGGTTGGGGCTGGTTGGGTGGGAGCCGGTCGGGAGCACGCCGATGCAACCGGCGAACACAAGCGGGGTGGTCGTGTAGGTCTCGTCATGCACGATCGCCCCGGCGATCGTCGGCACGCCGATCTTGTTGCCGTAGTCGCCGATCCCGGCGATCACCCCCGATCGGATCCGCTGGGGGTGGAGCACACCGGGAGGGAGGCCGGCGGCGGCGACGTCGCCGGGCCCGAAGCAGAGGATGTCGGTGATGGCGACCGGCTTGGCCGAGACGCCGAGGATGTCTCGCACGACCCCGCCGACGCCCGTGTTGGCGCCACCGAAGGGCTCGAGGGCCGACGGGTGGTTGTGGGTCTCGGCCTTGAGGGCAACGTCGGTCTGGTCGTCGAAGGCGACGATGCCTGCGTTGTCGACGAACGCGCTCCGGACCCAGGGAGCGTCTATCGCATCGGTGGCGGCCCTGAGGTAGGTCTGGAGGAGTCCGTCGATCGGGCCGTCGGGAGTGGCGATCAGGCCCCGGAAGGTCTTGTGGGAGCAGTGCTCGCTCCACGTCTGAGCCAAGGTCTCCAGCTCCGCGTCGGTCGGGTCGCGCCCGAGCTCGGTGAAGTGCCGACGGATGACGGCCAGCTCGGCTGCGCTGAGCCCGAGCCGGCGGCTCCGGCTGAGCTCGGTGAGCTCGTCATCGGTGGTCAGGGCCCGGAGCGCGACGACGTCGACACCGGGGGCCTTGGCCGTCGGATCGGTGAAGGCCGGCGGCAGCACGCCGGGCGCCCAGCGCTCGATCACCTCGTTGTGGAGCACATCGTCGGCCAGCCGGGCCAGCTCGTCGCCGGCGAGCGAGCCCGTGACCACGAACCTTCGACCGACGGCCGCCGCCTCGACCCCGATGCCGAGCGCGTCGGCGGCCCGTACCAGCTCGGCCGCTTCGCGGTCGGTCACGCCGGGCCGGAGGCCGACGTCGACGAGGAACCGGTCGCCGGACTCGGCGGCGTGCTCGTCGGCGGCCATCGCCCACCCATCGACCACGTCGAGCAGCAGGTTGTCGATCAGGACTCGGACCTGCTCGTCGTCGAGCTTGCCCAGCACGTGGACAAGCCGGTACTGCTCGATGCGCTCGACGTCGTGACCGAAGAGCCGGGCCTGAGCCAGGAGACCGTTGGCCGAGGTGTCGACGTGTCCAGGGCCGACGACGATGGCCAGAACGGGCTCGTCGATCGACTGGGGGGACTGGGGACCGGTCGTCATCACCCGAACAGGATGTCGCGAACGGCCCGCCGTCCGGTGCACGGTCGGGTGATTTTCGCTCGGTAGCCTCGTCGTGTGAGCGAAGGGCCTGACGACACGTTCGTGTTCGGTGTCGACCTCGACGGCGTGTGCGCCAACTACACCGCCGGGTTTCGCCAGGTGGTCGCAGCCGACCGGGGCATCGAGCCCGACGACCTGCCGGTCGAGCGGTCATGGGGGTTCCAGGAGTGGGGGCTCGACGTCGCCGAGTACGAGCGCCTCCACCGCCTGGCGGTGGCCGAGAAGCGGATGTTGCGCACGCTGCCGAGCTTCGACGGTTGCGCCGACGTGCTGTGGCGGCTCTCGGACGCCGGCATCTGGATCCGGATCATCACCCACCGCCTCTACGTCAACTGGGGCCACGCCGCGGTCGTCTCCGACACGGTCAACTGGCTCGACGAGGCCAAGGTCCCCTACCGCGACCTGTGCTTCCTCGGCGACAAGCCCGAGGTCGGCGCCGACATCTACATCGACGACGCCCCCCACAACATCGCGGCATTGCGGGCCGCCGGGAACGACGTGATCGTCTTCGACCAGCCGTACAACGCCGACGTCGCCGGACCGCGAGCTGTGTGCTGGGACGAGGTCGAGGACCTCGTACTTGACGCAGCGGCGGCCCGCCGGGCGGTCCAGCCCCAGTTCCCCGGCTTCGACGCGGGCGCCGACCGGCTCGATCGCCGCCGGAGCTACTGACCCTGAGCGGCCGATCACGGTGATCGCGGCCCGCCTCGCCGCCTACCTGCTGGCGGTGGTGCTCGTCGCCGCCGCGGTGGCCAAGGCCCGCCGGCCAGCGGCGACCGCAACCGAGTTCGCCGAGCTCGGCTTGGCCTGGCCCGGCGCCCTCGCCCGGCTCGTTCCTCTCGTCGAGCTGGCCTGTGCCGCGGCGCTCGTGGCCACACCGGCGTGGGGCGGAGTCGTCAGCTTCGCCTTGCTGGCGGCCTTCACCGCCGTGCTGGTGACGGTCGTGCGCTCGGGCCGGGTGGTGCGCTGCAGCTGCTTCGGTGGCGTCGGCTCGCAGCCGGTCTCGGCGAGATCGCTCGCCCGCAACGCCGTGCTCCTGGCCCTCGCCGCGCTGGCGACCCTCGCCTGACGCTATGGCGGCCGGCGACCTCGGCGGGTTGTCCGGCTCCTGTGCGGTGGCCACAATGGGGCATGGCCAGCGACCGGCAATGGGGGTTCAAGACCAGAGCACTGCACGCCGGTGGTCAGCCCGACAAGGCGACCGGCGCCAGGGCCGTCCCGATCTACCAGTCGACGAGCTTCGTGTTCGAGGACACCGCCGATGCCGCCGACCTCTTCGCGCTCCAGAAGTACGGCACGATCTACTCCCGCATCTCGAACCCCACCACGTCCGCATTCGAGGAGCGCATGGCGAGCCTCGAGGGTGGGATCGGCTCGGTGGCCACAGCGAGCGGTCAAGCGGCCGAGTTCCTGTCGATCACGACGCTGGCCGGCGCCGGCGACCACGTCGTGTCGGCCGCCGGGCTCTACGGCGGAACCTACACCCTGTTCGCGACCACGTTGGCTCGGCTCGGCCTGGAGACCACCTTCGTCGACAACAGCTCGGTCGACGCGTTCGCCGCCGCCATCACCGACCGCACGAAGCTGCTCTACACCGAGGTGATCGGCAATCCATCGGGAGCGGTGGCCGACCTGGAGGCGCTGGCCGACGTCGCCCATGCCAGCGGGATACCGCTCGTGGTCGACGCGACCTTCGCCACCCCGTACCTGTGCCGGCCCATCGAGTTCGGGGCCGACATCGTCGTCCACTCGGCCACGAAGTTCCTGGGTGGTCACGGCACCAGCATCGGCGGCGTGGTCACCGAGGCGGGAACGTTCGACTGGACGGCATCCGGCCGGTTCGATCGCTTCACCGAGCCGGTGCCGACGTACAACAATCTGCGGTGGCACGACAACTTCGGTGAGTACGCGTTCTGCACGGCGCTGCGGTCGGAGCAGCTTCGTGACGTCGGCGCCTGCCTGTCACCGTTCAATGCCTTCCTCCTGCTCCAGGGGGTCGAGACACTGGCCCAGCGGATGGACGACCACGTGGCCAACGCCCGGGCGGTCGCCGAGTGGTTGGAGGCCGACGCCCGGGTCGACTGGGTCGCTCACGCCGACCTGCCAAGCTCCCCGTATCACGACCTCGCCCGCAAGTACCTGCCGCTCGGGTGCGGGGCGATCTTCACGTTCGGCCTGAAGGGTGGCCGCAAGGCAGGGCAGCGATTCATCGAGAGCTTGCAGATGGTGAGCCACCTGGCCAACGTCGGGGACGCCCGGACGCTGGTCATCCATCCCGCTTCGACCACCCACCAACAGCTCACCGACGAGCAGCTTGAGCTCGCCGGGGTGGGGGCCGACATGGTCCGCCTGTCGATCGGGCTCGAAGACCTCGACGACATCCTCTGGGATCTCGATCAAGCCCTCGAGCAGGCCAGGGCGGTGGCCGGCGCCTAGCGGCCGAACCGGCGGGAACGACGAGGAGATGACCGCATGACCCAGACCGAGACCGGAACCTCGACCGCCGTCGACGGGTGGTCGCCACCGAGCGCTCAGGACCGGAAGCGGATCCTCGACTCCACCCGGTCGATCGCCATCGTCGGAGCGTCGTCCAACCCGGCCCGAGCCTCGAACTTCGTCATCACCTACCTGAAGTCGTCGGTGTGCGACTTCGACCTGTACCCGGTGAACCCCCGGGAGACCGAGATCCTCGGCCTCCGCTGCTACCCGTCGTTGGCCGAGCTCCCGATCGTGCCCGATCTCGTCAGCGTGTTCCGCCGGGCCGAGGATTGCCCGGCGATCGCCGAGGAGGTCGTGGCGGTTGGCGCCAAGACTCTCTGGCTCCAGCTCGGAATCTGGAGCGACGAGGCGGCCCGGATCGCGGTCGGCGGGGGCCTGGACGTCGCCATGGACCGATGCGTGAAGATCGAGCACGCCCGCTTCGCCGGCGGGCTGCACCTGGCCGGGTTCAACACCGGGGTGATCGACAGCCGCCGGTAGCCGCCCGGCACCGACTGGTCGTCGCCTGCTCCGGGCGATCCCTGGCAGGTAGTGAACGGGCGGTCCAGTAGCTATAGAGGGGGCGTGCTCGAAACGTTTCGTCGCCGGCCCCTGCGCCTGACGCTCGGCATCGCCGTGCTGGCCGTCGGGCTTTCGGCCTGCTCCGACGGTCCGGGCGACGAGGGGGATCTCGTGATCGCCTTGACCCGGGACGACACGTTCACCACGGCCCAGGCGGAGTGCATCGCGTCGGCCGTGTTCGCCGAGTACGGCGAAGACGAGGAAGCGCTGGGCAAGATATCTGGTGCGGCGAACTACGAGGAGCTGACCGGTACCGAGGGGGTCGCCGGCTTCGATCAGTTCTTCACTCGAGCCGTCAGCGCCTGCACCAACACCTGACGGTCTCACGCTTCCTGGCCCGCCGTGAACCTGTCCTACCTGGGGATTGACACGGGAATGGCGGATGGCCATAGTAGCGAAGGAGGGGTGTTTAACCACGGACATCCCTGTTGATCGGGCCGCAGGGGGGACTATGGCCGTTTACGAATATCGGTGCGCGGAGCACGACGAGTTCGCGCTCGCTGCACCTTTGGGACATGCTCCGGTCAAGGCTGCCTGTCCCACGTGCGACCAACAGGCCGGTCGGATCTTCTCACCACCGATGGTCCGGCGTGCTCCCGCCAATCGTGTAGCTCTGATCGACAAAGCCGAGAAGAGCCGGCACGAACCAGATGTTGTCACCTCTTTGCCGCCGCGCCCGCCACACAAGCGGACGCCGATGGCGCCACCAAACCCGGCTCTGCAACGGCTTCCTCGGCCGTGACGAACCGGATGCCATCTGGGCGACAGTCAATCCTCATCTGAACGAACGTCAGCACAACCAAAGGGCGCGCCGTCTGGCTTCGACGTGCCCGCAGGGGGAATCCAAATGGGAAGTGTCGGACTGCTGTACGTCGGTGCGATCCTCTTCCTCAACGGCGTCATGCTGTTGGGGTGGGTCGAGGCCCGCTCGGCTGCACCGCTCAACGTCCTGGTCGGCATCTTGCAGGTGGTGACACCGACCTACCTCATCTTCACCGCGGCCGGTGACGAGAACGCGATCCTGGGTGCCTCCGGGATTTACCTCTTCGGCTTCACCTACCTGTACGTTGCGTTCAACCTGTTCTTCGACCTCGACGGCACCGGACTCGGGTACTTCTCGGCCTTCGTAGCCGGCTGTGCGATCGTCTTCGCCGGCCTGAACTTCTGGCGCGACGGATTCGGCGACAACGGCTTCGGTGTCATCTGGCTCTACTGGGCGTTCCTGTGGGGCTTGTTCTTTGTCCTCCTCGGGCTGCGACGGGAGCACCTCGATCGCTACACCGGTGCCGTCGCCGCCATCGAGGGCATCGTCACCGGGGCCATCCCCTCGTTCCTGCTCCTCACGGGCAACTGGAACGACTACTCCGACGAGGCCGCCATCGTGCTGGCCATCTTCGGCGTCGTGGCCTTCGGCGCCCTGTGGCCTCTCCTGCAAGGCGGCTCAACCGCCACTGCGCCAACGCCGGAAACCACCGCTCAAAGTGTCGTGACCTAGTCCCTCACCCGCCCGTCACCAGCCGCCGCACTCCAACTCAACCACCCAACCATCGAACGGCTAGGAGCCAGACATGCCTGAACTCGTGTATCCCCTCGACTCAACCAGGAAGTTCACCGACCAGCAATACGTCGGCCACAACCGTTGGCATCCCGACGTCCCGGCCAATGTCACGGTCAGCCCAGGAGACGTGTTCCGGGTGGACTGCCGCGAGTGGTTCGACGGTGCGATCGTCAACGACGACTCGGCCGACGACATCCTCAACGCGCCGCTCAGCACCGTTCACGTCCTCAGCGGCCCGTTCGCCGTCGAGGGGGCCGAGCCGGGTGACCTGCTGATAGTCGACATCCTCGACGTCGGTCCGATCCCCCAGGAAGACTCAGGGCCGCTGGCCGGCCAGGGCTGGGGCTACACCGGGGTGTTCGCCAAGTCGAATGGCGGCGGCTTCCTCACCGACTGGTTCCCCGACGCCTACAAGGTCATCTGGGACTTCCAGGGTCAGACCGCTACCTCCCGGCACGTACCCGGCGTGTCGTTCACCGGCATCATCCATCCCGGTCTGATGGGCACGGCCCCATCAGCCGACCTGCTGGCGAAGTGGACCGCCCGGGAGACGGCGTTGATCGCCACCGACCCGAATCGGGTGCCACCGCTCGCTCTGCCCCCGCTGCCCGACGACGCGATCCTCGGCACCCTCTCGGGCGACGAGTTCAACCGGGTGGCCGGTGAGGCCGCTCGGACAGCGCCACCGCGCGAGAACGGCGGCAACCAGGACATCAAGAACTTCACCAAGGGAACGCGGGTCTTCTACCCGGTGTTCGTACCGGGAGCCAAGCTGTCGATGGGCGACCTGCACTTCTCCCAGGGCGATGGGGAGATCACGTTCTGCGGAGCGATCGAGATGGGCGGATTCCTCGACCTCCACGTCGACCTCATCAAAGGCGGCATGGACACCTACGGCGTGTCCGAGAATGCGATCTTCATGCCGGGCAACGTCGACCCGCAGTACAGCCAGTGGCTTGCCTTCTCGGGAACGTCGGTGACCGTCGACGGCGAGCAGAAGTACCTCGACTCGCATCTGTCGTACCAGCGGGCCTGCCTCCACGCGATCGACTACCTGACGAAGTTCGGCTACAGCGACATCCAGGCCTACATGATCCTCGGGGCGGCCCCGATCGAAGGCCGGCTCTCCGGTGTCGTCGACATCCCGAACTCGTGCTCGACCGTGTACATCCCGACGGCGATATTCGATTTCCCCGTCGCCCCGTCGGCCGACGGGCCCCACCAGGTGGACCCCGGCATGGGCGTACCCATGTCGAGGGGCTAGCTGCGGCGGGGCGGCGCCCGGGGTCGGGTTCCCGACCCCGGACCTCGGTTCGCGACAGGCCGACCAGGCGAGTCGCGAACCGAGGTCCTGGCACAGAATCGTTTCAGACGATGTTCACGTCCGCTCTACTGACGACGGCCGGCGTTTCGTGCTTCGCTGGTCTGGCGGAGGGAATCCGCGTGGCCTGGGCATAACGGAGGTAGCGATGCGAGTGCCGACCCGAGGACACCGGCCCCGGATCAGCATCGTCTTGGGTGGCGGGTGGACGCTCGGCGGATCATTCCACGCCGGTGTGCTCCGGGCGCTCCAGGACACTTGGCAGGTCGATGCCCGAACCGTCGACACGATCATCGGAACCTCCTCCGGCGCCGTGACCGCCGGCTACGTCGGGGCCGGCCTCAGCGCCGACGATCTGTTCAACCGCGAAGTCGGCGACAGCATCAGCGACGAGGCCACGTCCTTGCTCGCCCGTGCCCGCGACACTCAGCGTCCGCCCCGGCGAGCGGCGATCCGGGCCGGGACCGGCCTGCCAGCGGGCCCGACACTTGCGTTCAAGGCCGCCGCCGACCCCGAATCGATCTCGCCGACCGCGGTGCTGGCGGGCTGGCTCCCGCGAGGAACGCAGTCGCACCGGTACCTCCGCTCCTACTTCGACGAGCTCCATCGAGGTGGCTGGCCCACCCGTCCCCAGCTCAGGCTCTGTGCAGTTGATCTCCGCACCGGCCGTCGGGTCGTGATCGACCACCGCAGCCGGACGACCCCCGGCCGAGCGATCGCCGCGTCGTGCGCCCTGCCGGGCTGGCACCGGCCGGTGAAGATCGGCGACCAGGAGCTGATCGACGGAGCGGTCCACTCGGTCGACAACTCCGATGCCGCTGCCAGCAGTGGCGCTGATGTGGTCATCGTCAGCTCCCCCATGTCGACGGAGAAGGTGTTGCTCGGGGTGACGGCGCCGCTGGCTCCGGTCCGGAATATCATCAGGGCGACCAGCCGGGCAGAGCAACGACTCCTCGAGCAGCAGAGCAAGCTCGTAGCGCTCCGACCCAGGGGAGCCGACGTCCGGGCCATGGGGTCGGACCTCGCCGTCCGTGACCGTCGGCGTCGCCGCCAGGTCGCCTATCAGGCCTACCGAACCGCCCAGGCCACCTTCCGCCGCCACCAGGCCGTGCTCGGCATCCTCGCCGACTAGCGACGAGGCGAGGTTAGCGACGAGGCGAGGCCCCGGCGACCGCATCCTCCAGGATCCGGAGCTGGAACTCCTCTCCGACCGAGAGCTTCGCTTCCCGCTCCCGCACCTCGACTCCTAGGCCGAGGCGACCTCGGCGAGGGTGTCGACGCAGCGATCGATCTGCTCGTCGGTGATGACGAGCGGCGGGCAGAAACCGATGGCATCGCCGATCGGTCGGGGGATGACCCCGCGCTCCAGCATCGCGTCCCGGACCGAGATCGCGTCGCGGCCGTCGTTGAGCTTGGCTGCCCAGACGGCTCCGGCGCCCCGCGCGCTGTCGATGATGCCGTCGGAGGCGAGGCTCTTCAGGCCTTCGCTGAGCCGGGCGCCGACCTTCTTCGCCCGGTCGAGCAGGCCGTCGGCCAGCACGTCGAGGTTGGCCAGCGACGCCGCCGAGGCGGTCGGGTGGCCCGAGTAGGTGTAGCCGTGGCGGAGCATCCAGGTGTCGTCGGCCTCCAAGGGCTCGACGACGTTGCGGGCCAGGACCGCCCCCGACGACGGCACGTAGCCAGAGCTGACGCCCTTGGCGAAGGTGATGATGTCGGGGGTGACGCCGAAGAACTCCGACGCCGTCCACGTTCCCATCCGCCCGAAGCCGCAGATCACCTCGTCGAAGATGAGATAGGCGCCGTGCTGGTCGCAGAGGCGGCGGAGCCCTTCGAGGTAGCCGTCGGGCGGTGGGAACACACCGGCTGCCCCTTGGACGGGCTCGGTGATGACCGCGGCGATCCGGTTGCCGTTCTCGGCGAACATGGTCGCCATCGCTTCGAGGTCGTCGGCCGGGGCTTGCACCACGTCGGGGAGCAGCGGACCGAAGCCCTCCTTGTTGAGTGGCAGGCCCTGGGCGGTCATGCCGCCGTAGTTCACGCCGTGGTAACCACGGTCGCGGCTGATGATGATCGTCCGGTCGGGCTGGCCGGCTCGGAAATGGGAGATCCGGGCCAGCTTCATCGCGGTGTCGACGGCCTCGCTGCCCGAGTTGGCGAGGAACACCCGGGGGTCGGCGAGGGGAACGACATCGCAGATGCGTGCGGCGAGCTCCTCCGACGGCTCGTTGGCGAACCGGTCGAATGTGTGGAAGGTGGCGAGCTGGTTCATCTGCGCATGCACCGCGTCGATGATCGGTCGGCAACCGTGACCGGCCTGCACGTACCAGAGGCTGGCGAGGGCGTCGATGTAGGTCGTGCCGTTGGCGTCGGTGATCGTGGCCCCATCGCCCGACACGATCGTGACATAGTCCTCCCGGGTCGGAAGGGCGTAGGGATGAAGCAGCTTCGGTATCGCCATGACGGCTCCCTTGCATCAGCGGCGGAGCGTCCGCCTCCGTTCCGGCCACGGCGAGCCGCAGAGGCCGTGCCCGATACTACCGCCGGTGCTCTGACTCCGCCGGATTCCGATTGCGGTCAACCCGCCGAGGGATGTTCGCCGGTCGGGTCGCAATCGGCGCCGGTCGTGGCGTCGACGATCTCGTAGCCGTAGCCCTGCTCGGCGAGGAACAGCTGGCGGCGCTGGGCGTACTCCTGCTCGACGGTGTCTCGGGCCACGACCGTGTAGAAGTGGGCCTGCCGCCCGTCGGCCTTGGGCCGCAGGATCCGCCCGAGCCGCTGCGCCTCCTCCTGGCGGCTCCCGAACGTGCCCGAGACCTGGATGGCGACCGACACCTCGGGGAGGTCGAGGCTGAAGTTTGCCACCTTGGACACGACGAGGACGGGCAGCTCGCCGTTGCGCAGCGCGGCGAACAGCGCCAGTCGCTCGGCGGACGGGGTCGAGCCGGTGACGAGCGGGGCATCGAGGGTGGCAGCGATCGGCTCGAGGCCGTCGAGGTAGGTGCCGATCACCAGGGCCGGCTCGCCGGCGTGGCGCCGTAGGAGCGCCGTGACGACACCCGGTTTGGCTCCGATCGCGGCCGCCAGCCGGGGGCGCTCGCGAGCGGGGGCCTTGGCGTGGGCCAGGCGCTCGTCGTCGGTGGGGACGACGCGTACCTCCGTGCAGGTGGCTGGGGCCAACCAGCCCTGCAGCTCCAGATCCCGCCATGGCACGTCGAAGCGCTTGGGCCCGACCAGTGTGAACACGTCGCTCTCCCTCCCATCCTCCCGGATCAGGGTGGCGGTGAGCCCGAGCCGGCGCCGGCTCTGGATCCCGGCGGTCAGCTGGAACACCGCGGATGGCAGGAGGTGAACCTCGTCGTAGATCACGAGCCCCCAGTCGCCGCGCTGCATCAGGTCGAGATGGCGGAACCGTCCGTGGCGGCGGGCGGCCAGGACGTGGTACGTGGCGAGCGTGATCGGCCGGACCTGCTTGGTCTTGGCCGAGTAGCGTCCGATGTCATTCGCCGGTACGTCGGTGAACCGCAGCAGCTCGTGTTCCCACTGGTGCATCGACGCTTCGCCGGTGACGAGCACGAGCGTGTGCGCCCCGATCGCGGAGGCGGCGGCGATCCCGGTCACGGTCTTGCCGGCACCGCACGGCAGGACGATCACCCCGGTGCCCGAGGGGAGCCACGAGTCGACGGCGTGGCGCTGGTAGGGCCGAAGCTCGAGCTGATCGTCGAGCGAGAAAGTGAACGGCAGGCCGGGACTGAGCGCTGCCTGGTCGTCGGCCGGCCAACGAAGCCCTATCAGTTCCTGCTTCAACCGGCCACGGTCGCCGGGGGCGAGCGCCGCTGTGTAGGGATCGAGCCGGGTTCCGAGCAGCCGACCGACGACCCGGTGCTCTCCGAGCTCGTCGAGGAGGGCTGGCTCATCGACCCGGACGACGAGGTCGTCGCCGGAGGCCCGGTCGGGTGCGCCCTCGATCTCGATCCGCCCGAAGCGCGCCATCGAGTCGAGCACGAGCCGGGCCATGGCGTGGGGAACGGGCCCGTTGCTGTAGCGGTCCAACACCTCGATCACCCGTTCGGGCGTCACGCCGGCGGCGCGAGCGTTCCAGAGCCCGATGTCGCTGAGCCGATAGGTGTGCAAGTGGTCGGGCGACTTGTCCAGCTCGGCGAACGTCGCCAGCTCGGCCCGACATCGATCGGCGTCGGGGTGGTCGAGCTGCAGGAGCAGCGTCTCGGCGGCCGGGATGAGCAACGGGCCTCGCACCGCTGCACCGTGGCGCTCCGGCTCGGTCAACGGGCGGGGTCCTCGACGGAGACCACCGACTCGACCGCAACCTCTTCGAGGCCGCCGTCGCCGAGGAGGGTCAGGGTGTCGTCGATGTCGACCAGCACGCCCCGGACCTCGACCAGCTCACCGTTGCTGAGGTGCATGACGACCGCGGGCCGATTCCACAAGCGAGCGAGCCGGCGATCGAGGTCGAACCGGGCGTCGGTCGCCGAGCCGGCGACCGGGGCCTCATCGGTCGCCAGAAGGGCCTCGACGGCCTCCGCCACCTCGCCCGACAGGGCCGCCTCGACGAGGGGAGGCCCGGTCCAGTCGGGGGGTAGATCGATCCCGCCCTCGGCCACGTCCGAGCCCACCGTCTTGTCAGCGTTGCCGGTGCCCTCGGAGCGGGAGCGTCGGCGACCGACCCCGGCGGACAAACCGATCGTCGAGCCGTCGAGCGTTGGGAAGAGACCTTCGGCTCGCAGTTCCTCGACCATCCGGTGCGGGTCGACGGGCCCGACGAGCACCGTTGGAGCGACGAGGCGGAGCCCGAGCCTGGCTGCTCGGGCGGTAGCGGCCAGCTCGACCGCGCTGGCCTCGTCGTCGGCGACGACGACCGAGGTTGCGCCCAGCACGCGGACCGACCCGTAGCGGCGATCGACGTCGGCGATGAGGTAGGACAACGGCTGGGGCAACCCGGACATGGCGTGCTCGACCAGGAAGGATTCGACCCCCTCGGCGGTCCAGCCTCGGTCGAAGCCTCTCCTCAGCGAGGCCTCGCTGAAGCGGTACGTCGGAACCGACAGCCCCGCGACCCGGTCGGCCAGTTCGCCGAGATCGCCGGCGACGGCCGGGTCGAGTGGGCCGAGCCCTACGGCGGTCAGGTCGCTCTGGAGAACGAACTGTCCTTGATCGTCGCCGAGGGCGGCGGTGGCGAGCCGGTTGACCGCCTCGTCGTCCTCGGACACGAGCGCGTCGAGCACCGGGGCTGCGGCGTCCAGAGCGGTGAGACCGAGGAGGGCCGCCTCGGCGAGTGACCACTCGACCAGGACCTCTGGAGGGGGATCCCCCGTACCCCACAGGTTGGGACTCCGCCACACGACGGCCTCGGTCAGCTGGTCGGGATCGTGGGCCGAGCCGCCGCCGACCGTGGTGATCGCCTCGAGCATGACCCGGCGCCCGGCGTGGGCCGCCGCCACCGGATCGTCGCCGCCGAGCGCCGGTACCGGGTCGCCGGCCTCGTCGGTGCTCAGGGCCCGCGACAGGAAGGATGGACTCGCCAACCACGCCCTGACCAGCACGAGCCAACGACGGGCTCGAGACTGACCCCACCACGCCCCGGCCAAGGGCGTCTCCGTCACCGCGCCGGGAGATGCGGCAACGAGGCGGGCCGCGTGGAGCAGCTCCAAAAGCCGGCCGGCGTCGCGCGGCTCCAGCGCCA
This sequence comes from Acidimicrobiia bacterium, assembly GCA_029861725.1. Taxonomy (GTDB): domain Bacteria; phylum Actinomycetota; class Acidimicrobiia; order Acidimicrobiales; family SZUA-35; genus CADEDH01. The sequence goes on from JAOTYQ010000042.1 coordinate 17,519, forward strand.
GGAGCTTCCCGAGGCGCCGGAGCTCTCGCACCCCGACCCCGCCCGCCTTGCGAACGGAGATCTCACCGCCGACCGCCAAACGCAGGAGGGCCTCGCAGGCTTCGAGGGCGCGGGCCGCCTGGTCGGCCGCGGCGGCGGAGACCTGATCGACCCCGAGCCCGGCCACCGGCTGCACGCCGATCGGGCGGAGAACCGCGCCCGGGGCCAGCCCCTGCGGCGAGCGGGCGATCACCACCTCCCGAGGCAGCTCGGCCAAGCCATCGTTCACCGGCACGATGAGGCCCCGACCGAGCATCCAGGTGAGCGGGTCGTAGCGATCGACGTCGCGATACAGGTGACCAGCGGGGAGCCCGATCGCCGGGGATCGCTGCTCGACGAGGGCGTCGATGATCGCCTCGGTGTTGTCCGGCGCGCCGTCGAGCAGCCGAGCGAGCCCATCGGGCTCACGCATCCGGCAGGCGACCGCCCTCGCCGTGGTCGACGGCCGGTGAGCGCCGCCGACTGCGAGGAGCTCGACGAGATCCGCCGCCACCGGCGGGGAGAGATGGTCCCACAGCTCGGCGATGGACCGGCCGAGGCCGAGCGGCCGATGGAGGAGATCGTCGAGCCCTGCCACCGGGGCGGCGACGCCGTTCTCGACGACGACGACGCCCCGGCGCTGGAGCCGGTCGAGGGCATCGAGGACCGCATCGACGTCGCCGGTGCCGAGCAACTCGTCGATCTCGGCCGCCGACGCAGGGCTGCTGACCGCGAGGGCGTCGGCGACGACGAGCATCCCGACATCGGACCGCACGAGGCACCGTCCCAGCGAGGGCGGGGTGGTGGCCCGGCGGCCGAGCGCGTCGAAGCCATGGTCGGACGCAGCGAGGAGATCGGGCCGCAACGACAGCAGCTCGGCCAGAGCATCCCGTGACCAGGTGCGAAGGTGGTCGGCGAACCTCACCCCATCAGGTTGCCGTAAAACCGGCGGCGGCGGGTCACTCCGCCCGTTTTCGCCGTCTGGCCTGCGGCCCCGGCTCAGGC
>JAOTYQ010000469.1 GCA_029861725.1 Acidimicrobiia bacterium
CATCCGGATCACCGGTGCGACTGAGGCTGCGGTACGCGGCTATGTGCACACCCGACAGCTCCCAGAGGCCCAGGTGCGAGGCAAACAGGCACCGATCGCATGCTTCGAGGTGGTGGGAGACTCCGGGATAGAGGAGCGTCTCGAGCTGGCGGGCGAACTGACGGATTTCGTGGGTCGGACGACTGAGTCGGAGCTTCTCGAGCTCCATATTCGGCGCGCCGCCTCAACCGGCCTGCAGGTCGTGTTGCTCAGCGGCGAGGCCGGCGTCGGCAAGTCGCGCCTCATCGGGGAGCTTCGTCAACGGCTCGACAATGACTTCACCTGGCTCGAGGGTCGCTGCACTGCTTATGGGACCGATACGCCCATGCTGTCGATAGCGGACTTACTAAGCACCCTCGTCACCATCGACGAGGGTGACGACATCTCAAAGAGGGCGCAGAAGCTGAACAGGCTGGTCTCTCCGTTGATCGACGACAGCCACGCTGACTACCTTCGTCTCCTGCTCAGCATCGAGCCGGCCGATGCCGCAGTCAGCTCGATGGATCCGGCCCTGCGTCGAGCTGCGACCATCGATGCGTTGACCGCCGTGTTCCAGTCGCTCAGCGAGCAGTGCCCGTTGGTCGTGGTCATCGAGGACATCCACTGGATTGATGAGGCCTCTGTTGGAGTCCTTCGATCGGTCGTCGACATGTTGTCTTCGAAGCCGATTGCTGTATTGCTCACGTCTCGACCTGGCCGGGTGCCCGAGATCGGTGACACTGCGACGTTGAACCGAGTCTCTCTTGGTGGTGTCGATGTCAGCGAATGCGTCGAGATAGCTTGCTCCGTTGCCGGAATCCCGCGCCTTGATCCAGCGTTCGGCCAGATGTTGGCGGAGCGAACAGCTGGGAATCCCTTCTTCATCGAAGAGGTGGCCCACGATCTGCGAGAAACCGGGATTCTGGACGTGAGGAGCGGTCAGGTCTCCGACGGAGCCAGTCTCGAAGACCTGCAGGTGCCGCCGCGGGTGCAGGATGTCCTTCTGAGCAGGATCGACCGCCTCGAGCCGTTCGCGCGGGAGGCGCTGCAGCTGGCATCAGTTATTGGCCGGGAGTTCACACCGAGGATCCTGGAACGCCTCCGCCACGGGGTAGAGATCACCGCCCCCCTCGATGAGCTTCGCAAAGTCGAACTCATCTTCCTGAGCGCGTTTGCGCCCGAGCTTCGGTACATGTTCAAGCATGCCCTCACCCACGAGGTCGCCTACTCAACGTTGCTCGACGAGGAGCGGAGGCGCATCCATCGACTCGTCGCCCACGCGATCATCGAGCTCTACGAGGATCGGCGCTCCGAGTTCTGCGAAGTCATCGCCTTTCACCTCCTGGAAGCGGGAGAGAACCACAAGGCACTCGAGTACCTCGAGCTGGCAGCAACCAGAGCTTGGGACAACATGGCGGTCGAGGAGACGGTCCGACGCTGCGAGCAGGGCATCGACCTGGCACTGAGCGAATCTGAGCCCGTGGTGGCGGCTCGGCTCGGAGTGCTGCTCAGCAGGGCTCACCTGGCCAGCAACAAGCTCGACGACGCAGTGGTCGCCGGTACAGCGGCCGCACGTTTGGACGTTCCGGCCGAGCTTCAGGCGGCGGCGCTCAACGCTGCTGGCATGGCGTCTTGGTTTGGCCATCGGCTGGATGAGGCATCCAATCTCTTGGAGCACGCCTTCGAGAGCGCAGGCCGCCAGGGGCCCGCAGCCGCCGTCGCCGCTGGGCTCAATGCGGCCGTGCTGGCCACCGAGGGCGCGTTCGATCGGGTGGACCCCTGGCTAGAACGCTGCGCCGCTCTCAATGAAGAGCACGACGCCCCATTTGCGAGAATGGCAGTCGCCTCCCTGTCCCATTGGCGTGATGGGCCTCGCCACGACCACGTCGAGGTCATGCGAATGCAGCAGGACATCAAGACGGGGGACGCCTTCAATCATGCCGGGTCGATCTGGTGGGAGGGCCTCGGCTTGGCGGCGATCGGACACTACGCCGAAGCCATGAACAGGTTGGACTATGCGATCGCATTCGCCGAGCGAATCGGAGACCAGCTATGGCCGATGCGGGCTTGGAACACCCGGGGATGGATCCACGGCGAGCTCCAGGATCCTCGCTCGGCGCTGGAGCTCAACCGTCGCAGCATGGACCTAGCGCTGGCCACCAACCTGCCCGACCCCGAGGTCGAGCACAACGCCCGTCTCAACATGGCCGACAACCTGATCGCCCTTGGTGACCTCGGTCGCGCCCGCAGGCAGCTCCTGGCCGTCGAGCGGACCGTTCGGAACCCGTCCACCCACGAGCGATGGCTCCTGTGGCGATACAGCCAGCACTTCTTCGTTTCAATGGCCGAGCTCGCTATCGCCGAGGGCCGTTATGGGGACGCCGTCCGATTCGCCCTCGAGTGCGAGGAACTCGCCAATCGCTGTTCGACCAAGCGGTACATCGCCAAGGCTTACTGGCTGCGTGGCCGCCTGCATACCATCGACAACGAACCGGAGCTGGCGGTTCCCTTGCTGTCGGCAGCTCTGAGCCTGGCGGAGGAGCTCCAAAACCCCCCTCAGATATGGCACGCTCATCTCGCCCTCGCCGAAGCGGCCATTGCATGCTCCTCGGAACAATCGGCGAGCCGGCACCTAGACACCGCCCTAGGAGTGATCGCCGAGGTAGCATCCCGACTGGACGAAGGGGGTTTGAAGGCAGCGTTCCTCTCATCCGAGCTGATCGCGTCCATGACCCGGCGGCTGGCGGACTTACGCCCACAATAGGGTTGCCGCTCGGGCTCGACGGGCGAGGCTGAGCACGTTGCCGCAGTCCGTTTGGCTGCCGGCGAAGCGCGTGCTTCATGGCAGCCGTACGGCTGCGACGTCATGCTCTGATCCCGTCCCGGTCCCCAAGAACTCGTCAGCGATCACCGGTGCTCTCCTCCGATTACCGGCCGCTCGACCGGGTCCCGATTGAGGGCGGGGTTTACGGCAAGCCGGCGGCGGAGGTGCTCGGCGATGCGAGCACGCCCCTTGTCACCATCGGCATCGTCGGCCAGGGCGTGTACGGCGCGGGCGAGCAGGCCTTGCAGCCCGAGATTGAGGTCCGTGGCGGCTTCCTCACCGTCGACGGGCGGGTGTTCCATCGCGGCCGAGATCTCGCGGGCTAACGATGGGAGGTCGGGCCGGAGTCCCTCGAGGAGACGGAGCGCCCGGTGGTTGTCGTCGACCAGGAACGGCATGCGCTTGGGCCACGACCGCTCGAGCCTGCGGAGGAGTCGGGCGGCGTCGGCCAGCAGCTGCACCGACTCGGCTGGTAGTTCGGAGCCAGTCTGGGCTCGTTCGATCAGCTGTCGAGCCGCCTGGATTTGTTCACACGGAGTTGGGTGCATCAGGCCTCGATCAGGTCCAACAGGGTCCGGAGGACCTCAGCCGTCGGTTGGTAGAGCACGTCGGAGCGGTTCTCGACGAACGACCGTAGCCCGCTCACCTGCATGACGGCCGTCTTGTAGCACGACATCACGTTCCACCAGACGACGGCGCCGAGATCGAGGGATCGACCGCTGACCTGCTCGTAGTGGCCGAGCAGCTCCTCGCGCTCCCAGTGACCAACCACGTAGTGCTCCCGAGTTCGTAACGGCTGGGTGACCCAACCCAGATCCTCGTGGGGGTCCCCGAGATGGGCCAATTCCCAGTCGAGCAGGGCCACGATCTCGTCGGCTTCGTCGAGCAGGACGTTGCCGACCTTGAAATCACCGTGGACCAGAACCGTTGCCGGCGAACGGGGAGCATTGGCTCGCATCCACCGAGTGGCCAGTTCGAGCTCGGGGTAGGGCTCGAGCTGATCGCGCCGCAGGATCGATTCCCAGTGATCCACTGTCGCTGCCGCCGCTTCGATCCCGGGATCATCGAGCACCGACCCCAGCCCGGCTGCTCTCCAATCGACGTCGTGGACCAGGGCGAGGAGCTCGCAGAGTCGCCGAGCGAGATCGACCCGTTGGGGAGCCGGGCGTCGTGCGTCGTCGAGCACGAAGTAGTCGCACGTTCCGGGCGCTCGCACCATCACGAGCGACGGCCGACCCAGCGCCGCCCCGTCGGGATCGAGCCACCGGGCCGCTGGGGCCGGCACGCCGGTCGACTCCAACGCGCGGAGCACAGCGAACTCGACACGCCGGTCGGTCTCCAGCAGACCGCCTTCCGGATCTCGCCGAACGATCAGTGGTTCGTTGACCTCACCGTCGTCGCCGTTCCAGTGGGCATCGAAGAGCCAGTTCTCCCTCGACCGACCTACCCCAACTCGGACCACACCGTCCACGACGACCTCGGCTTCGGGACCGAGCCGGGTGGCGATGAACGACCGGATTCGCTCCCCGATGACGGCATCGCTCACGGTCCGCTGATCCGATCAGGCGAGCATGGCCGGCGCCAGCAGCTCGTAGGTCTCGAGGCTGACCGCTCCGACGGCAGTCCGGTCGAGCCCAGAGCGGCCAGGCGGCGTAGTCCCTCAGCGACCTGTTGCGGTGAGCCGAACAGATCGGCGAACACGCTGCCCTCCAGCTGCTTGTGAAGGATGTCGATAACCAGGTGATGGCCGCAGCCGGCGGCGACGAACATCCCGAGCGGCACGTCGGAGCGACGAGCGTGAAGGTCGTCGAGGCGTGCGGTGATCTCGTCCGGTGTCGCCGCTCGCTGGCTTCGGGTGTTGAACGACCCCTTGCCGGTCGTGGCGAGGCCCGGCAGCTTCATGTCGACGATGTCGGCGACCGGTGTGGGGGCGGCGGTCGTTCGGGGGCCACCGACGGACACCACGAGCGGCGGGGTCGCCTCGCCGAGGGGGCCGATGGCCGGTGGGTCGACGTATACCTCGCGATGAGTCGCTCGATCGGAGATCAGCGTCCGCACCCGGGATCGACGGGCCTCGGCATCCATCGTTGACCGCATCGCCGTCCCCCTTGCTCAACAACCTCGATTGTTCCACGTCGCTGCGCCGATG
>JAOTYQ010000470.1 GCA_029861725.1 Acidimicrobiia bacterium
GAAGCGCTCTACCAGGCTCTGATCGGTCTCGAGGATGCTCTGTCGACCCCCATCGGCGACGGCGGCCGGTGGCGGCTGCGCGTGGCCATGGCCGTCGACCACGCCGCCAATCGAGTCGACGAGCACATCCGGGAGGTCGAGGCGGCCGACGGTCTCCTGCACCAGGTGGTCGGCGACGTCCCTCGCTTGGCCTGCAGGGCCGACCGGCTCCGAGACGACCACGAGCACCTCCAAAAAGAGATCCACGCGCTGCGGGTCGCTCTCAACGAGATCGACGACGACGACGTCGCCGAGCGCGGCGAGGCTATCCGGACCCAGGCGCTCGAGTTCCTCGGCCGCCTCGCAACGCACCGTCAGCGGGGAGCCGACCTGATCTACGAGGCCTACCAGGTCGACATCGGCGCTTCGCACTGAACACCGCCCACTCCGCGGTCGGGTCGCCTGGCCCTGAGAGCATCCGGCCGGGCAAATCGGCGACGCATGCCTACCGATGACGCTTCCGCCTTGGGGAGGCCAGTCGCCGACGGGTAGCTTGCTCGCCATGGCGTACGAGTACTTCCGATACGAGCGACCGCGACCCCACGTCGCTTGGGTGACGATCGAGCGGCCCGAGGTGGCGAACGCCATCCACACGCCCGCCCACGTGGAGTGGAGCGCGATCCTCGACCGCATCGCCGACGACGACGACATCTGGCTGGCCGTCTTCACCGGGAGCGGCGACCGGTCGTTCTGCGCCGGGCGGGACCTGAAGCATCTCTCGTCGGTTCAGCAAGCGGGGCCCGAGGCGGTCGAGGCGAACAACGAGCTGATGGCTTCCGTGACGCGGCTCATCGATCGTTACGACTACCCGAAGCCGCTCATCGCCCGAGTCAACGGCGCCGCCCGAGGCGGCGGGTTCGAGGTCGCCCTCGCCTGCGATCTCGTCGTCGCCGCCGATCACGCCACGTTCGGGCTGCCGGAGCCGAGGCGCGGCATCTACGCCGGCGGGGGAGGGGTCCACCGCTTGCCAAGACAGATGCCACTGAAGCTGGCCATGGAGTACCTCCTGACCGGACGGATCATGACCGCTGAGGAGGCCCTCGGACACGGCCTCGTCAACCGCGTGGCTCCGTCCGCCGACCTCGACGCCGCCGTCAACGCCTTGATCGACGAGATCATGGAATGTGCGCCTCTGTCGGTTCGAGCCACCAAGCAGGCGGCGATGCGAGGTCTGGAGGGCGGGCTCGGCGAGGCGCTCTTCGCCACCTATCCGGCGGTTGTCGAGATGATGACGAGCAACGATGCGAAAGAGGGGCCGCTCGCCTTCTCCGAGAAGCGAGCGCCCAACTGGACCGGGCGCTGAGCGTAGCCGGCGCCACCTCTTCGCCACGGCTCTGCCGCGGCTGATAGACCGGACACATGAGCAGCGAGAAGCCACCCGAGCGTCCGACGTTTCGTTTCGGGGTCATGTACGACTGCCGTCGCCACCCCGCGAGCGAGCTGTCGATGACCGACGTCTATCAGCAGACGCTCGAGCAGGCGGTCCTCGCCGACCAGCTCGGTTTCGACCACGTGTGGTTCACCGAGCACCATTTCTGCGAGGACGGCTACCTGCCGGCGTTCCAGCCGTTGGCAGGGGCGATCGCCGGACTGACGAGCAGGATCCGGATCTCGACCGACATCGCCCTCCTCCCGCTCTACCACCCGATCCGGCTGGCGGAAGAACTGGCCGTGCTCGACCACCTGAGCGACGGCCGCATGGAGCTGGGGATCGGCATGGGCTACGTGCCCGCCGAGTTCGCCGCTTTCGGCGTCCCGCTGCGGAACCGGGTCTCGATGACCGAGGAGGCGATCGACATCCTCCGTCTCGCCTGGGCCGACGGCCCGTTCAGCTACCAGGGCAAGCGCTACCGGCTCGACGGCGTCGACGTCCACCCGAAACCAGTCCAGCCCGGGGGGCCTCCGTTGTGGATCGCCGCGATGAGCGAGGCTGGGGCGCGACGGGCGGCCCGGTTCGGCACCAACCTCCTCCCCCAAGGCCGCCGCGACGAAGTGCTCGACCCCTGGCGCGAGCTGCTCACCAAGGCCGGCGAGGATCCCACTCGGCGTCGGGTCGGCATCATCCGCTCGGTGTATGTGACCGACGACACCGAGCGCGACTGGCCGATCATCCGGGCTGCGGAGCGCTACCGCATGGGCATCTACGACACGTTCATGGCCGAAACGCCTGACACCTACGCCTGGGGCGACCGAACCGCCATTCCCCAGGGCGTGATCGTCGGCACCGCCGAGGAGTGCACGACCGAGCTCGAGTCCTTCATCGCCACGTTCGGGATCACCGATATCGCCACATCCGGTTTGCCCCCAGGGATCGACGTCGAGTGGACGAATCGCAATCTGGAGCGCTTGGCGAGCGACGTCGTGCCCCATCTCCGCTGAGCGGGGGGCCCGTCGCCCAGGGCCGCCCAGGGGCGGCCCTGGGGTCCTCGTGGTTCGGCGAGCGCGGTCGGTGGGCGCGGTCTAGCGTCGTGGTCGTGTCCGCTCTCACCGATCGATTCCGCCAGCTGCACGCCTCTGACACCTTCATCCTCCCCAATCCCTGGGATCTCGGCTCGGCCCGCTACCTCGAGTGGCGAGGTTTCCCGGCGGTGGCCACGACCAGCTCCGGTTTCGCGTCGACCCTGGGCCGGAACGACCAGCACGTCACCCGGGACGAGCTGCTGGCCCACGTCGAGCTCTTGGCCGGGGGGCTGGGGATCCCGGTCACGGTCGATGCCGAGCGCTGCTACGCCGACGACCTCGCCGGTGTGGCGGAGACGGTTCGCCTCCTCGCCGACGCCGGAGCGGCCGGCTGCTCGATCGAGGACTACAACCCGGCGACCGGACGCATCGACGATCTCGCCATCGCCGTCGAGCGGGTGGCAGCCGCCGCTGGTGAGGCCGCCATGCACGAGCTCGTCCTCACCGCCCGGACCGAGCGCCACCTCTACGAACAGCTCCGAGGCCCGGCCGCCCTCGACGGGACGATCGAGCGCCTGATCGCCTTTCGCGAGGTGGGGGCCGAGGTCGTGTACGCCCCTGGACTCATCGAGCTCGACGACATCGCTCGGGTCGTCGACGAGGTCGGCGTCCCGGTGAACGTCCTCGCGATGCCGGCGGCCCCATCGGTCGGGGAGCTGGCATCGGTCGGGGTTCGCCGTGTGTCGACCGGTGGCGCCCTCACCTGGGCCGCCTATGGTGGGCTGGCGTCGGCGGTCGACGAGCTGCTCGACGGCGGCACGTCGACCTACCTGACGGCCGCCGTGCCGGCACGGTGTCGATCGCAGTTCCTCGGGACCGAGCTGTCTGGCTGAGACCATGGACCGGACCTCTGACGAGATCACCGAGATGCCGAGCGACGAGGCGTCGGGCGCCATGCCGACGTACTCTCTCCTCCTCGACTGGTTGGAGCCCGAGCTCGCCGGGCTGACCGATCGCCAGCTCGACTTCGACGATCAGCACCCCGACCGCGAGTGGATGTGGTGGTCGGTCCGCCGCCAGGTTTCGCACATGGCATGGGACTCGTTGATCTTCCCCCGTCGCCGCTGCGCGCCGCTGCTTTGGCCGAACGGCGACGTGCCGGAAACGATCAACTGGGACGACCACCGGCTGGGGCCGAAGGCGAAATGGGATCGTGTGCTCGACGAGGACCTGTTCTGGGAGGTGCCGGACCTGCTCGACAAGCTCCGGACCGGCATCGGTTGGCTGACCCAGGTGGTGGCCGGACAACCGATCGAGGTGCTGCGGGACACCGTCGAGTCGGTCCACGGCACGCCGTTCTGGGCCTACGTGATCCAGACGCTGCCCCGGGGCGCTCGACTGGTCGACGATCCGCCGGGCCACATCCGCTACACCCTCGAGGCGTCGTTGTGGATGGTCTTCTACGAGATCCTCACCCACATCCGGACGGTGCAGCGTCTGAAGGCGGCCCAAGGGCTCCCGGCAGCCGTCGAATTGCCGAGGGTGGGCTACCTCCGACTGCCCGAGTACTGGGGCGAGACCGACGCCAACGGGCCCGACATGAGGCGACTCCCGGTCGCTGAGGGATCGCTGCCAGATCGACCGTCGGGCAACCTCGATCGGTCGGCTCAGCCCTGATCGGCGGCAACGATGCGGGCTTGGAGCCGTCGCATCCCCGTCAGCCACTTCTCCGGATCGTTCGTCTTGAACTCCATCCAGTCCTGAGCGATCGGGTTCGTCAGAATCAAGAAACGCTCCTCGGCGAAGGCGTCGACCACCAACTGAGCGACGTCCTCGGGCTCGGCGATCGGGCCGGCGGCAGCGCGGGCCCACTCGGAGTCGGCGGCGTCGCCCAGCATCGGGGTCCGCACCCCGAGCGGTGCGAGCAGATAGGTCCGGATGCCGGCGTCGTGGTACGTGATCGACATCCACTCGGCCAGCCCCACGACCGCGTGCTTGGATGTGGCGTACGGCGCGTTGCCATGGCTCGTCAGGATCCCAGCCATGGACGCGGTGTGCTGGATGTGGCCCTCGCCTCGGGCCAACATCGAAGGCAGTACGGCCCGTATTGCGTACACGTGCGACATCACGTTGATGTCCCACTGGCGTTGCCACTCCTCGATCGGGGTCGTCAAGGGATCACCGCCGGTGGCGATACCGGCGTTGTTGCAGAGCACCTCGATCGGGCCGAGGTCGTCCTCCAGCTGGCCGAGCATCGCCGTCAGATCGGCCTCTGATCCCACGTCGATCACCTCGGCCCGACCACCGATCGCGTCGGCCACCGCCCGCGCGCCGTCGGCGTTACGGTCGACGACGACCACGCTGCGGGCTCCGTCGGCTGCGAAGCGCTCGCACAACGCCTTCCCGATGCCGCTGCCGCCCCCGGTCACCACGCACACCTTGTTCTCAACCCGCATCGTTCTCAACCCGCATCGTTCTCAACCCGCATCGTTCTCAACCCGCATCGTTCTCAACCCGCATCGTTCTCAACCCGCATCGTTCTCAA
>JAOTYQ010000471.1 GCA_029861725.1 Acidimicrobiia bacterium
CTCTACGCCCCGCCAGAAGGCGAACCGGCCCTCGACGTTCTTGGCGGCGTCTTTGGTCTCCGGGTAATACCAGGCGGCGTCTTCGTTACGGCGCACCTTGCTCCAAGTGCTCCGATTTGATCGCGTCCGCGGGGAAGTAGTGGTTTCTCTCGACGACGGCGGTGTCGGCCGACTCGGCGGTCACGGTTCCGTTCCATACGGCCTGCATAGGGAGTCTCCGCTCTAGTTCTGGTAGGCGTCACGAACCGCGGCCGCAACGCGATGAGCGACTCGCCGATCGAGCGGATCGGGAAGAATCATCTCCGCGCTGGGCTGGGCAAGCGCCCGAGCCAGCGCGTGAGCCGCAGCCGTCTTCATCGACATCGATCATACGCACCTCCTCCAAGCTGCTGCCCGCTCAGTACGCACTCCTGGCCCGCTCGACAACACCGGCGCTCACGGCGAGGTCGTCACCCGGAGTGACGGCTCACGCCTCGACCGAGCCCGATCGTCGCCGACAGCTGCCCTGGGCACAACCTCCACGATTCGCCCAATCCGAAACGCAAGTGGGTCAGACACGGTGGGATCGTTCGCCTCAGGCCCGGAGCGTGGCTGAGCTGGTGGTCGCCCGACGGGACCGCCGAAGCGTTACTGAAGGTCGAGCAGTTGGAGCGCCTTCTCGCTTACCTGTCGGGGGCGATCCCCTTCGTGTTGCACGTACCCTCGGGTCGTTGCGACCTCGGCGTGGCCGACGAACCCAGCAACATCGAACAGCTCAAGGGCTTTCGACGCATAGAGGTTGGTGATCACCGACCTGCGACCGGCATGAGTTCCGAGCTCAGCAGGATCGAGACCGGCTCTCGTCGCCGCGGTACGGATTGCTCGGACGACGTGCTGTCGCAGCATCGGCGTCCCCCTGGCGGTCACGAAGACGAGGTCAAGCCGTTCCCCCTCATACGTCACTAAGGGCCAGGTCCCAAGCTTGGCCCAGTCGGCGGCCTGGAGCTCCTTGTGTTGTCGCAACAGGTGAACCACGGTCGGTCCGAGCTGCTGCCGCCCAGCGCTTCGATCCGTCTTGGTCGGCCCGAGCGACATGCCGCTCGCGCGCCTGGCCGATGTGCCGCTCGCGCGATGCGACCGCGGCAGCTCGCGTCTTGCCGGTTGGCCGGCCGGTCTTGCCGTTCGGCTTTCGCCACGGGGCGACTCAGACGCCTCGCGTCCGATCGTAGTAGGGATCGGGAGCGCCGTTCGGCGCTCGACCGACGACCACGTACGACTCCGTGTCGGGGTCGACGACTCGCTTCCCTCTTGGCGCTCTTGGCATCGGCCGCCTCCTTGTCGTGGCGACGGCCTAGACCAGTCTGAGAGCTAGGTTGCGAGCTAACTCGAGAGTTGTACTCCCCGAACGTCTCTTAACACTCCTGGACAAGTTGGACGTTTTGCCCTGCTCATCGGATCCTGGATGGATGGTGATGGACGTCCCGGGACCGTGCAGCGGAAGGTAAGGGATTCGAACCCTTGGTGACCCGGAGGCCACAACGGCTTTCGAGGCCGCCCCATTCGTCCGCTCTGGCAACCTTCCGGTGACGAGACTAGCGGCTGCGGCCAGCGGAGCCGACGCCATTCCGGCCGGGTGACGGTTCGAGCCAGACCTGGTAGGAATCCCAGGATGAAGCGAGCCTTCACATCGCGAGCAGCGGCCGAGGTGGCGTCGGTGCGGGCTGCGCTGGCCGACGTAGCCGACCCCCAGAAGGCCCCGGCGATGGCCGCCTACATGAAGGACCAGTTCCCGTTCCTCGGCGTGCAGACCAAGGATCGTCGCGCCGTCCAGCGCCCGACCGTGGCCGCCCTCGGTGAGGGCTCGGTGGAGGAGCTGCTCGCGTTCGCCAGGGCCTGCTGGGACGTCCCCGAGCGAGAGCTGCAGTACGTGGCCACCGACGCCTTGCGGAAGCACGAAGCGGTCCTGACCCCCGCCCACCTCGGCGACCTGGCCGAGCTGATCACGTCGAAGTCGTGGTGGGACACCGTCGACTCGCTCGCCGTGCACACCGTCGGACCGCTGGTTGCCCGCCACCGGGAGCTGACCGAGGAGATGGACTCCTGGATCGACGACGACGACATCTGGCTGGCCCGCACCGCCATCCTCTACCAGCTGTCCTACAAGGAGCGGACCGACGCCAACCGCTTGTTCGCCTACGCCGACCGCCGGGCGGCCGACACCGAGTTCTTCATCCGCAAGGCGCTCGGGTGGGCGTTGCGGCAGTACGCCCGGACCGATCCCGAGGCGGTGCGGGCCTACGTCTCCGCCAACGAGGATCGATTGTCGGGGCTCACCAAGCGGGAAGCGTTGAAACACCTCTAGTGCCGGCGAGTAGGGTCTGGCCATGAGCCTGGTGCTGTACGAGCTCGACGACCACGTCGCGACGATCACACTGAACCGACCGGAGGCCCGCAACGCCATCAATGGCGAGCTGCGGAAGGACCTGAACGAGGCGTGGGCGCGGTTCCGGGACGACACCGACGCCTGGGTCGGCATCCTCACCGCCAACGGCAACACGTTCTCGGCCGGGGCCGACTTGAAGGACGGGGCCGGATCGGTCGGCGTGTTCGGCGGCACGTTCTGGGAGAAGCCGACGATCAACTCGTTCGAGAGCGGCATGGAGCTGTTCAAACCGACGATCGCCGCAGTCAACGGCCCCTGCATCGGCTACGGCCTGACCGGGGTGCTGTTCTGCGATTTCGTGATCGCCAGCGACCAGGCTCACTTCTCGTATCCGGAGGTCTCGATCGGCGTCCCGACGATCGTCGGAGCGATCCGGCTCCCCGACCGGATCCGGTGGGCCGATGCGATGGAGCTGCTCCTCACCGGCAAGCCGATGACCGCCGAGCGGGCCCGAGAGGTGGGTCTCGTCTGGCGCACCGTCGCCCACGACGAACTGATGACCGAAGCTCGAGCATGGGCCAAGACCCTGACCGAGGCGGCACCCCTGGCCCAGCGGGCCACCAAGGAGGTGGCCTGGCGGAGCCGGGAGATGGGATGGATCGAAGCGGTCCGCTTCGGGGAGACGATGCGCAAGGTCGCCGGCGCCACCGCCGATGTGGCCGAGGGTCGCCGGGCGTGGGCCGAGAAGCGGTCCCCGAGCTGGACCGGCGAGGAGCGCTCGCCGGGCTAGCTTCTCGACCTCAGGGCCGCTTGGCGGCGAAGAAGTCGGTGAGCAGGGCGGCGCAGGCGTCGGCTTCGACAGCGGCGGTCACGTCGAGCCGGTGGTTGAGGCGCGGGTCGTCGCAGACGTTGTAGAGCGACAGGCAGGCCCCGGCGGCCAGGTCGGCGGCGCCGTAGACGAGCCGGTCGACCCGGCCGTTGACGAGGGCCCCGCCGCACATGACGCACGGTTCCAGGGTGACCGCCATCGTGCAACCGTCGAGGCGCCACGAGCCGAGCACCGCAGCGGCGTCGCGAATGGCGAGCACCTCGGCGTGGGCGGTCGGGTCGCCGGTGAGCTCCCGCTCGTTGTGGCGGCTGGCGATCAGGTCGCCGTTACGAACGATGACCGCCCCGACCGGTACGTCGTCGTGGTCGAGGGCACGGCGGGCTTCGGCGATGGCGAGCGCCATCATCTCGGAATCGGTCACCCGGTCACGCTAACCCCTGGCCTGGCGGTACCGCTCCAGGAACTCGTCGACCGGGGTCATGGCGATCACCTCGCCGATCAGGTCGAGTGGGAGTTGGTCGAGGGTCTTGAACCGGACGCACGACTTCCCCATGTCGAGCTTCTTGCCCGTGGCCTCGTACTGGGTCCGGAACCAGTCCTCGATGTTGGCGTCGCCGTACACGTTGTTGAGGTAGATGGCCATGTAGTTCTTCTGGGAGGCCAGGGCGGCGTAACCCAACGGCTTGCCGTTGTAGGTGTCGGGGAACGTCTCGAGCGGCACCTCGTAGGAGATCATGCCCCAGTTCATCGACTCGACGTAGCCATCGGGCAGGTTGTCGAGAACGACGTCGCGGACCTCGGCGATGGCGTCGCGCCGATCGTCGGGCAGCTCGGCCAGATAATCCTCGACGGTCGTTGCCTTGCTACTCACCATGGACGCACCTCGGCCGGTTGCCGTGCGGGGGTCGGGCTCACAGTGACCGTTCTAGCATCGCCGGCTACGGTCTTTCGATGGACGAGTCCTCCGATGAGCGCTGAGGCCAACGTGCGGCTGGCGGCCGACATCGGCGGCACGTTCACCGATGTCGTGCTCGAGGTCTCCGGCCCGGGGCCGGGCGAGGCCGGGAGGTTCAGCGCCAAGGTGCTGACTACGCCCCGGGCCCCGGCCGACGCAGTGCTCGACGGGATCGAGCAGGTCCTGGCCGCCTCGGGGCGAGACGCCGCCGAGGTCGGCCTCGTCGTGCACGGCACCACCCTCGCCACCAACGCCCTCATCGAGCGGCGGGGGGCGACGACGGCGCTGCTCACCACCGACGGCTTCCGGGACTCGGTGGCGCTGGCACACGAGAACCGGTTCGAGCAGTATGACCTGGCGATGGAGCGGCCCGAGCCGCTCGTGCCCCGCCACCTCCGCCTCGGGGTCCCCGAGCGGCTGGCGGCCAACGGCGACGTGCTCGTCCCCCTCGACCTCGATGCCGTTCGCGGTGTGGTGCCGACCCTGCGCCAGCACGAGGTGGAGAGCGTGGCCGTCGGATTCCTCCACAGCTTCGTCGACCCGACCCACGAGCAGCGGGTGCGGGACGCGCTCGCCACCGAGCTCCCCGACGTGTCGGTGACGCTGTCGTCGGAGGTGTGCCCCGAGATCCGGGAGTACGAGCGACTGTCGACGGCGTGCGCCAACGCCTACATCCAACCGCTGATGGCTGCTTATCTGACCGACCTCGACGACCGGCTCGGCAAGCTCGGCATCAGCGCCCCGCTCCTCCTGATGCTCAGCAACGGTGGGCTGTGCACGCTGGAGACCGCGATCCGCTCACCGGTCGGGCTCGTGGAGAGCGACCCGGCCG
>JAOTYQ010000043.1 GCA_029861725.1 Acidimicrobiia bacterium
CGTGATCCTCGCCCCTGACCGTCGGATCGTTGGCGAGGATCACGCACTCGGTGCCCGACACCTGACCGATCCCGGTGACGAGGGCGGCCCCGACGGCGAACTCGGTCTCGGCTCCGGCGGTCACCGAGAGCTCCAGGAACGGGGCGTCGGGATCGAGCAGGAGCTCGATGCGCTCACGGACCAGTAGCCGGCCACGCTGGTGGTGGCGCTCGCGGTACTTGTCGCCGCCGCCGGCGACCGCCTCGGCCACCAGCTTCTGGTAGTGAGCCAGGTGCTGCTCCATCGAAGCCCGGTTGGCGAGGTAGGTCTCGCTACGGGAGTCGAGGTTTGATCTCAAGATGCTCACGGTTCGATCCTCCCGCCCGCCGAGGCTGGCATCGAGAAGCTCTGCCGGCCCATCATGGCCGCCGGTTGACGAGGAAGCCGGGACCGACCTTAGGCGGGTAGGCGGCCACCGCCTCCTCGTTGGGCTCGGTACCCCACCCCGGCGTGTCTGGCAGGACCAGATGGCCATCGACGATCTCGGGGGCGACGGTGAAGATCTCGTCGTCCCACGGCAGGCGGTCGATGTCGGTCTCCATGATCCGGAGGTGGGGCACCGCGGCGGCGAAGTGGGCGCTCATCATCGTCGACAGGTGGCCGTAGAAGTTGTGGGGCGCCACGCTGACTTCGTGGGCGTTGGCCGACGCTGCGATCTTCATCGACTGCCAGGTGCCGTTCCATACCGCGTCGATGATGGCGACGTCGACCGACTGCTCTCGGAAGTAGGGAACGAACCGGGGCAACCCGATCAGCGTCTCCAGTGACGCGATCTGGGTGTGGCTGTGATCCCTGATGTAGCGGAGCGCTTCGGGGCTGTCGTTGTCGTACTCCAACCAGAACAGGTCGAAGTCATCGAGCATCCGGAGCACCTCGAGCACACCCGAGGTGCGGAAGTTGAAGTTGAGATCGAGGAGGATGTCGACGTCGTCGCCGGCGCCGGCCCTGAACGCGCTGAGCACGTCGTTGATCCCTCGGAGCACCATCGGCTCGGCGTTGAGCTCCGGGCTCCACGGCCGGCCGAAACCCGGCGCCCATGAGCGGAGGGCTCCCTCCCACATCGTGAAGATGTTCGTCTTGAGCGCGGTGAAGCCGGAGTCGCGTACCTCCTCCCCGAGGGCCTCGACCCCGGCGAGGTCGGTGATCTGGTTGCCGTAGAAGCGGTGGTAGGCGATGCGCCAGGTGCCGCAGTGCGACCAGTAGACCCGGATCCGGTCGCGAAGCTTCCCTCCGAGGAGGGTGTACACCGGCACGCCCAGGGCCTTGGCCTTGGCGTCGAGCAGGGCGTTCTCGATGGCGCCGAGCCCCTGACCGACCACCGACCCGGCGCCGGGCCGTGTGGCGGCGAACAACTCGGTGTAGATCCGCTCGTGGTCGAACACCGACTGTCCAGCCACGCGGCCCCCGACGGCGTCGATCACCGAGCTGACGCCGGGCGAGCCGAACCCCTCGTCGTACTCGCTCCACCCGACGATCCCCTCGTCGGTGGTGATCTTGCAGAAGTGGTAGTTGCGCCAACCGGCATCGCAATGCACGGTGTCGACGGCGCTGACCCGGACCGGTGGTGCGGCCTCCGATGAACCCATGTCGGCAACGTAGGCACCGGCCGCGCCGATCGCCAACCGCGACCGGCCCTCTGCGCTCGCCAAGGCGGAGCGGGGCCTCTAACGTCGGGACGACATGGGATCGCAAGGACACGCTCTGGAAGGGGAATCGACGTGAAGGCTGCCGTACTGACCGAACAACCCGGAGACCTCGTCATCGAGGATCTTACGATCGACAGGCCGGGCCCCGGTGAGGTGCTCATCCAGACGGTCGGCGCCGGGCTGTGCCATAGCGACCTGCACTTCATGGAGGGCTTGTTCCGGACGACCCTGCCGATCGTGATGGGCCACGAGTCGGCCGGGATCGTGCAGGCCGTCGGCGACGACGTCACCTACGTGAAACCCGGCGACCACGTCGTCGCCTGCCTGTCGATCTTCTGCGGTCAGTGCCACCAGTGCCTGAGTGGCCATCCGAACCGATGCGCCAACCCAAAGGCCACCTCGAGGGCCAAGGATGCCCCGGCCCGGCTGACGAGGGCCGACGGCACCGCCGTCGACCAGATGGCTCGGCTCGGTGGGTTCGCCGAGGAGATGCTCGTCCACCAGAACGGTCTGGTGAAGGTGATCGAGGAGATGCCGCTGGAGAAGGCCTGCCTGATCGGCTGCGGCATCACCACCGGGTTCGGTGCCGCCGTGCGGACGGCCAACGTGCAGGTCGGCACGACGGTGTGCGTGATCGGGGCCGGCGGCATCGGCCTTGCCGCCATCCAAGGCGCTCGGATCGCGGGGGCGAACAAGATCATCGTGGTCGACGTGTCGTCGGCCAAGCTGGAGATGGCAGGCCAGCTCGGCGGGACCCATTTCGTCAATGCGTCGGAGACCGACGACGTGGTCGGCGAGGTCAAGGAGATCAGCGGCGGGGGCGTCGACTACTCGTTCGAGGCGATCGGCAAGTCGCAGACCGTCCGCCAGGCGTTCGACATGCTGGCGATGGGCGGGACCGCCACGGTCATCGGCATGGTCCCGTCGAAGGACGTCGTGGAGCTTCGGGGCATCGACTTCCTCCAGGAGAAGAAGCTCCAAGGGTCGATGATGGGCTCGAACCAGTTCCGCACCGACATCCCCCGCATGATCGAGATGTACCTCGACGGCCGCCTGCTGCTCGACGAGATGGTGTCGGCCACGATCGACCTCGACGCGGTAAACGACGGCTACGAGATGATGAAGCGGGGCGAGGTGGCCCGCACGGTCATCACGTTCGACTGAGGCGGACGGCAACCCTGCGGGTTGCGTGCGGTCAGAACGGGTCCTGCTCCTCACCGAGGGCGAACCGGCCGAGCCGGAGGTTGACCCGATCGCGATGAGCATTGATGTGCAGCGGCATGGCCTGGAAGTCGCGGGAGTAGCGATCGAAGAACCCGCCCTCCCGCAGGCCGTTCCCACCGAGCGCCCGCCGGATCAGCTGCATCGCCTGATCGAGCTGAGCGAGAGCGGCGCTAGCCAGGGCCATCTGCCCCAGGTAGTCGGCCTCAGTCGGCACTGCGGCGGCCGTGATCCGCTCGTCGACCTGGCGGCAGGCCGTCTCGGCCGTTGCGGCCGCCGCTGCCAGCAATGCTGCGGCCTCGCCGAGGTTGAGCTGGACGGTGGGGTGGGTGACCATGCGCTTGCCGAGGATCGAGCGCCGGCCGGTGGTTTCTGCGATCGCCTGCCGGAGGGCGCTGCCGACCAGGCCGACCCCCATCCATGCGAGCCACACGTCGGACAGACCGACCCAGTCCTCCCGGTATCGGGGAGCGACCACCGGCACCTCCCGGAGCGTCTCGGCCCGGTTCGCCCCGTACCAGGGCACGCACCGCGCCAGAGGAGCGACCACATCGTCGTAGTGGACGTCATCGGTGGCCGAGGCCCGCACAGCGCTGCCATCCCAGGTCGCCTCGATCCGCACCCCGTCGCCGGTCACTGGCACGATCGTGAATCGGAGATCGAGCGGCTCGACTCTGTCGCCGTGGTCGTCGACGACCACGAACGCCACCCCGGCCCAGTCGGCGTAGCGGCCCCCCGACCCGAAGGCGCCCTTCCCGCTGAGCCGCACCTGGTCCCCCTCGATCACCCCCCTGACCCCCGACGACGCACCGGCCGGGAAGCACACGGTCTCCCCCGCCTCGACGACGCCCCGAAGCAGGCGCTGGTGGTCGGGGCCCAGGCAACCGACGAACAGGTGGAAGACCGCAAGGTGGTTCCACAGCACCCACGCGGTGCTGGTGCAGGCCCCGGCGACCGCTTCGAGCTCGCGCCCGATCTGGAGCACGGTGGCTCCGGGACCTCCCAGCTCGACCGACGCAGCGGCGACGACGACGTCGTTGGCCTTGAGCGCCGCCACCACGCTCGCGTCGAGGTTGCGGGTCCGGTCGGCTTCGTCGGCCTGCTCTCTGATCGCGTCGAGCAGCGGTTCGACCGCCAGCGGCGGTGACGGCGGCAGCAGCGCGGTCACCGGGTCGTCGATCATTCCCCGCTGAACCATGCGGCGACGGTACTCCAGGGGTGCTCGCGGGTCCCAAGCCCCGCCGACGATCTGATCCCCAGCGGCCGGCGCTCGGCGACCTGACAGTCAGCTGACCCGGACCCGGGGCCGTGTAGCTGGCTGGCTACACTTGTGCACTGATGGCCGTAGCACCTGAGCCCACCACCGATCGGGCGAGCCGTCGGGCATTCCTCCGCTCGGTGCTGGCGGCGACCGCTGCCGCCACACTGGTGCCCAAGACGGCCGCCGGGGCCTCGTCGGATGCGAAGGGGGCCGCCGGTCCGTATGGTCCCCTCGCGGCGCGGGACGGCAGCGGCCTGCTCCTGCCGGAGGGTTTCACCGGCCGGGTGGTCGCCCGCTCGGGCGAGCCGGTGAGTCCCGGCGACCTCATCTGGAGGGGAGCGCCCGACGGTGCGGCGACGTTCGACGACGGGGCGGGCGGCTGGTACCACGCCGTCAACCACGAGCTGACCGAGCCGGAGGGCGGAGTGTCGGTCGTCCACTATGACGCTGCCGGGCAGATCGTCGATGCGTACTCCGTGCTCGAGGGAACGTCGCGCAACTGTGCGGGCGGGGCCACGCCGTGGGGGACGTGGTTGTCGTGCGAGGAGGTCGAGATGGGATTCGTCTACGAGTGCGACGTGGCCCGTCCCGGACAGGGCGTACAGGTTCCGGCGCTCGGTCGGTTCAGGCACGAGGCGGTGGCGGTCGATCCGCGACGCCAACAGGTGTACCTCACCGAAGACCAGCCCGACGGGTTCCTGTACCGCTTCACGCCCGCCTCCTACCCCGACCTGGCCGACGGCGTGCTCGAGGCCGCGGTCGTTGTCGACGACGAGGTCGCCTGGACCCCGGTGCCCGACCCCCAGGCGTCGGACACCGCCACCCGGTTCCAGCTCGACGGCGACGCAGCGACCCGGTTCGGCGGCGGGGAGGGCGTCTGGTATCACGACGATCGGGTGTGGTTCACCACCAAGGTCGACGGGCGGGTCTGGGAGCTCGACGTGAAGACCGACCGGCTGAGGATCGTCTACGACCAGTCGACGAGCACGGCGGCGTCGGTGCTGACCGGGGTCGACAACATCACCGTCGAGGCCGGCTCAGGCGACCTGTTCGTCGCCGAGGACAAGGGCAACATGGAGGTCGTCGTCATCGCCGCTGACGGCTCGGTGTCGCCGATGCTGCGCATCCCCGGTCACGACGGCTCGGAGGTGACCGGCCCGGTCTTCAACCCGGCCGGCGACCGCTTGTACGTCTCGTCACAGCGTGGGGTCGACGGCGAGGGCGTCACCTACGAGATCAGCGGACCGTTTCGGGGTCGGCAGCTCGACGTCGAGCCGGGCTCGGGCGTGACCGATACTGGCTTGCCGTGGCTGGGTGCCGGCCTAGCGGTCGCAACCACCGCCGGGGTCGCGCTGCTCTACGGGCGGCGGCGGGCCCGACCGGAGCTCGAGGGCGGCCCGACCGAGGCCGAGACCGAGCACCGTGTCGACGGTGTCGACGTCTGAGTCAGAGCTGGCTGCGGCCCCGGTGGATGATGGAGGCCCGGCGGGCCTCGATCTCGTCGGGAGCGAAGCCCACCTCGGCTCGGAAGGCGCGAGCGCCGTCGCTCTCGATGCGCCAGCCGTCAGCCAGCTGGGTGTCCTCCTGCTCCCGGTAGGTAGCCAGCATTCTCGCCACCCCGTTCGGGTCGTTGCCGGCGATGTCGGCGGCGATGCGGGTGGTCGTGGGGAGCAGCTCGTCGTGGGGCACCACCCGATTGACGAGACCCCACGTGAGCGCCTCTTGCGCCGAGACGAAGTTCCCGCTCAACGAGACCTCGCGAGCCCGGCGCACCCCGACGGCGTCGGCCAGCAACACCGACAGGCCCCAACCGGGCATGACGCCGACCCTGGCGTGAGTGTCGGCGAAGACGGCACGCTCCGACGCGATGAGGAAGTCACAGTTCAGGGCGAACTCGAACCCACCGGTGATCGCCGGACCGTTGATCGCGCCGATGAGCGGCTTGGTCCGGTCGGGGAACGGCGACACGCTGCCCCTGGTGCCCATGTCCGGATCGTCGAGCTGTTCGGCCGGCCGGCTCCCGAGCTCGCGCAGGTCGAGCCCGGCACAGAACGCAGGGTCGGTGCCGGTGAGGATCATCACCGCCACCCCCGGGTCGTGCTCGCACCGCTCGATCGCGGCTCGAACACCCGTGCGCATCCCGGCGTTGATGGCGTTGCGGACCTCGGGCCGGTGCAACGTGATGGTCGCCACGCCGTCGTCGACGGCGAGCAGCACCTCGTCGGTCACGGCGTCGTCGGTCACGGTTTCGGCGTTGCCGGCCGCAGCGTCGTTGGTCGCGGGGTCGCTGGTCATCGGGAGCCCTCCGATCGGTCCTTCCTCAGGGAGCTGGCGACCGACGGGAGACGGCGAATCTTGCCCTCCGCGCCCGGCGGTACCACCTTGCCGGCAGCCTGGATCTGCATGTAGGTCGAGTGGGCGGCGGTGATCGCCGTGCGGAAGCCCATGTGATCTTGCATCTCGTTGACCGACCGCTTGATCATCGAGGCGACGAACGGGTCCTGGCGAGCGATCTGGCCCGCCAGCTCGTCGGCGAAGCCGTCGAGCTCGTCCCGTGGCACCACGTGATTGACGAACCCCAGTTCGTGGGCCCGCTCGGCGGTCACGAACTCGGCCTTCCACAAGAGCTCCTTGGTCTGGCGCGGGCCCAGCTCCCACGGCACCGAGAAGTACTGGAAATGGGCCGGTAGGAACCGGGCGTCGTCGGCGGCAACGATCAGGTCCATCGCCGAGGCCACCATCCACCCGCCGTAGATGCACAGGCCCTGGACGGCGGCGATCGTGGGCTTCGGCAGGTCCCGCCAACGGAGGGTGTTGGCGACGTTCAGCTCCCACGACCGCCGTTGCTCGCCGAGCTGGCCGTCGGGCCAGGGACGGGCCTTCCGGTCCTCCAGCTCGTCGGGAGTGCCGAGATCGTGACCGGAGGAGAAGTGGTCGCCGTCGCCTCGTAGCACGATGACTCGCACCTCGTGGTCATCGACCGCCCGATCGAACGCGGCGTCCAGGTTTTCGAGCAAGCGGCGTGACTGGGCGTTGCGGTAGCGGGCCCGGTCGAGGGTGACGTTGGCGATCCGCCCATCGACCTCGTAGCTGACGGTGCTCGCCGGTGTCGGAGTGTTGGATTCCCCCATGGCCGTCATCGTAGGGTCAACGGTCCATCCAGCCGAAACGGGTGCCCCGACCCAGCGGAGGGAAGTCGACCTGGCGACGTTCGAGGAAGCTGCCTACGCCCTCGGCGACGTCGGCCCCGGCGAGTGATTCCGCCATGAGCGCCTCGGCGTTGGCCAAGGCATCGTGGGCCGACAGCTCAGGCTCGGTGTTGAGCTGATGCTTGATCGTCGCCATCGACGCTGGCGACACGTTGACGGCGAGATCAGCGGCGTAGGCGAACACCCTCGTCATCAGCTCGTCCGGCTCGACGACGTCGTTGACGATCCCCAAGCGGGCCGCCTCGTCGGCCAGGATCACCCGACCCGACAGCAGCAGGTCCAGGGCGACCGCTCGGCCGGCGATCCGATCGAGCAGCCAACCCATCCCGTACTCGGCGATCAGTCCCCGGCGGGCGAAGGCGGTGGTGAGCTTCACGCCCCGGGCGGCGAAGCGGACGTCGCATTGCAAGGCGTAGGCGAGTCCCACCCCGGCGCAGGCTCCGTTGATTGCCGCAATCATCGGCTTGGCGATATCGAGCGGGGTGGTGCGGGGGATGGTCCGGTTCGGCAGTGAATGGTCGTCCGTTCCAGCCTCGTGGGCGAGGTCGGCCCCGGGGCAGAAGCCCCGGCCCTTGCCGGTCAGCACGATCACCCGCACGTCATCGTCGGCCTCCGCCTGGCGGAGGCGCTCGAAGTAGGCGACCTCCATGTTGCCGGTCATGCCGTTCATCGACTCCGGTCGGTTGAACGACAGGATCGCCACGGCGTCGTCGACCTCGTAGGCACAGAGGTCAGCGCTGACGTCACTGGTCTCGTTCACAGGCCCGACCGTAGTCGGCCCCGTTTCCCTACAACCAGGACGACCGACCACCGGCTGTCGGCTGGCGGCGCCCGGTGCCGACGTCCAGACTCTGCCCATGCCGAAACTGACCGACGCCGAATTGCACGACTTCCTCGACGAGGGCAGTCACCTCCTCCGCCTGGCGACGATCGACGCCGACGGCATGCCCAGGCTGGTGCCGGTGTGGTACACCCACCGCGACGGCTCGATCCTGTTCACGCCCCGGGCCGAATCGGTGTTCCTGGCCAACCTCCGGCGAGACCCGCGTCTCGCACTGTCGATCGACGAGGACCCGCTCCCCTACCGGAAGGTGAGCGTGCAGGGACGGGCCGAGATCGTCCACGAGATCGGCACCGACGACCAGTGGCGCGACATCTATCGCGAGATCGCCTGCCGCTACATCGAGCCCGAGGCCGCCGACCGGTACCTGACGGCGACGATCGACCAGCCCCGGGCGCTGGTGGCGGTCGACCTAGCCGACTCGGAGGTGTCGACCTGGCGGATGCCGATCGACGACGAGCCGGGCACCGGCATCTGGGCCCGCCGGTACTACGCCCCCGGTAGCCGCATGGCCGAGACCGCCGGCAGATTGCGTCGTTGAACCGCACCCCGTTCGACCGGCCCAGTGTGGTCAACTCACGCAATCTCGGTGGGCATCCTAGGATAGGGCGATGTTGACCGACCCGGTGCTGAGCCCCCATCCGAGCAGGGCCGACGCCACCGCCCGGGCCTGGGCCCAACTGACCACCGCCGGACCGACGCTGAACTCGGCCGAGCGGCTCAACGTCATCGCAACCGCCCGGCGAGCCTGGGACGGCACGTCCGAGACCGCCCACGGCACGGTGCTCGAGGAGGCGGCCTACTGGCTGGCCAAGGACGCCGGAGGGCTGCGACAGGAGATCGTCGACGAGTTCGAGCGACGAGGCCTCGACCGGTTCCGCTATCTGGAGACCGTCGGGGTGGTGGCCCGCCTGGCCAACGTCGACTTCTACACCCGGGGCCTCGGCGGGCCGTTGCTGGCCCTGCCCGACCCAGACGGGACCTCGCCCACCGGTGAGGTCCACCCCGACGCCGCCATCACCGATGGTTGGGTCCCGGCCACCGGGCCACTGTTCGCCCCGGCGTCGCTCGACGCTCTGCCGGCCGAGGGCGAGGCACTGCGAGACCTGCACGAGCCGATGTACATGCCGATGGCCGAGATGGGCGACCCGGGTTTCGTGGACGTGCTCACGCGGGCCCAGATCGAGTTCGTCGCCGCTCGGACCTCGTTCCTCAACGAGTGCTTCTACTGACTGCTCGCCCATGCGAACATGCTCCGTGCGAGCAGCGACGCCCTCGACCTCGGGATCGACATCACCGCCGTGGCCACCGGGACCGCCCCGGCCATCCGCTACGGGGCGGAGCTGGCTTCCCTCACCTTGGAGCTCACGACCAACACCGCCAAGGAACCCACCGCCCAACGGGCCGCGCTGCTCGAAGCGGGCGGTGCTGCCGTCGCCGAACGGGCGGTCGGGGTGTGCGCGACCTTCCAGATGATGAACCGGCTGCTCGACGGCGTTGGCGCCCCGGTCCGGTCGTCCCTGCAAGGGATCGCAACCGCATTGGGATTCGACCCTGCCGAGCTGCCACGCTGAGATCGGACCGAGAACGGGGCCGCTGACAACAGGGGGGTATCTCGTGACCAAGGATCTCGAAGAGCTGGAGCGACGTCGGGAGCTCGTGGCCCGGATGGGGGGTGAGGAGTCGATCGCGTTCCACCACAGCCGGGGCAAGCTGACAGTCCGGGAACGGCTCGCCCTCCTCGTCGAAGACGGCACCATGGAAGAGTTCGGGCACCTGCAGGGACATGGCGAGTACGGGCCCGACAACGAGTTGATCGACTTCACCCCGAAGGGCGAGGTCAACGTCATGGCCGACCTCGACGGTCGGCGGGTGGTGATCAGCGGAGGCGACTTCACGGTGCGGGGCGGGTCGGCGTCATCGTCGCACGGCGGCCTCGGCCAGGAGACCAGGCCAGCCGAGCGAGCCCGCGAATGGCGGATCCCCTACATCCGGCTGCTCGACGCCGCTGGTGGCAGCGTGCGGGGCTTCGAGGAGATCGGTCGCACGTACCTGCCCGATGGCAACGAGTTCACGCTGCCCGACGTGGAGCTGCTCAACACGGTCCCGGTTGTCTCGGCCGTGCTCGGCTCGGTGGCCGGGCTGCCGGCGGTCAACGCGTGCATGGCCCACTGGAACGTGATGGTCGAGGGGACCTCGCAGATCTTCCCCGGTGGGCCACCGGTGGTGAAGGCGGCCCTGGGGTACGACATCGCAAAGGAGGAGCTCGGCGGGCCGGAGATCCACACCAGGATCAGCGGTTGTGTCGACAACCTGGCGGGGAGCGAGGAGGAGGCGCTGGCGATGATCAAGCGGTTCCTCTCGTACCTGCCATCGTCGGTCCACGAGATGGCGCCGTTCGTCGAGACCGACGACCCGATCGATCGGATCGCCCCCGAGCTGCGGGAGCTGGTGCCCGACAACCCCCGCAGGATCCACGACGCCCGCAAGCTGATCGACGTCGTCGTCGACGACGGCTCGTTCTTCGAGATCGCCCCGAACTACGGCCGAGCCCGTATAACCGGCCTGGCTCGGATCGGTGGCTACCCGATCGGGTTGATGTCGAACGACCCCCGCTTCCATGGCGGCGCCACCGACGTCGCCGGGGGGAGCAAGGTCATGCGGCTGCTGCAGCTGTGCGACACGTTCCACCTCCCGATCGTGTCGCTGGCCGACGAGCCCGGCTTCCACGTCGGACTCGAGTCGGAGAAGCAGGGCATCGAGCGGGCCGGGGCCCGGCTCGTGGCCGTCACCTGCATGACTCGCATGCCGTGGTTGACGATGGTGATCCGCCGTCTCTACGGCGTCGCGGGCCAGTGCCACCATCGGCCAACCGGCATGTTCCGCCGCTATTGCTGGCCGTCCGGCCGGTGGGGATCGATGCACATCTCCGGTGGGGCGAGTGCCGCCTACCGACGGGAGATCGAGTCGGCAGACGATCCGGAAGCCAAGCAGGCGGAGATCGAGGACCGGCTCAACGCCCTGGCGTCGCCGTTCCGCACCGCCGAGGCCACCGGCCAAGACATCATCGATCCGGCGGAGACCCGACCGCTGATCGCCCGGTTCGTGGCCGACGCTCAACCGATCCTGGCCTCCCAGCTCGGCCCTCCCCCCATGCCGTACCTGCCCTGAGCGGGCTCGGCTGGTGCTCAGCCCGGCGCGACACGGGCCGACAGCGCGGCGGCCAGCGCGGCGGGATCGTCGGTGCCGATCCGGAACGTGTTGCCGTCGCGGAAGTTGAGCTCGACGGCGTCGAGCCCCCACACGTTGTACATCCAGCCATGCGGTGTGATCCGCACCCCGAACCCGTACCACCACTTGTTGCGGACGACGTCGACCCGGTGGACCTCGCTGAGCGCGATCCGCTTCGTTGGCCAGCCCCAGCGGAACCGAAGCACGACCTCGTCGCCGTCGACCTGCACTCGAAGCTGGTTGAAGGCGGCGAGCACGAGCGTGATGACGACGACGAACACGATCATGGCGACGACCGCGTCGGCTCCCGATCCGGTGAGGCCGACGACGGCGACGAGCACGACACCGAGGACGACCGAGGCGACCGGAGGCAGCAGCGCGGTCTGGGTGTGCTCGTAGCTCATGGCGTCACGGTAGCCACCGGGCCGAGCCGGGGCAGGCTTACTCCGGCGGGCGGTCAGCGATGACGTCCGCCGCCGCGAGCGAGTCGATCTCACCAGCGGTCAAGCGGCCAGCCTCGGCCAAGACCTCGGCGTTGTGCTCCCCGAGCAGCGGCGCCCGCCGCCGCGGTCGAGCCGGGGTGGCCGAAAGCCGGATCGGGATGCCGTGGGTGGTGAACGGCCCGACCTCCGGCTGGTCGAAATGATGGAACAGGTTGCGGTGATCGAAGTGGGGATCGGCGACGACCCCGCCGGCGTCGAGCACCGGTCCGGCGGCAACGCCCCGGCCCTGCAGCTCCGCGACCACCGTGCGCTGGTCCCGGGCTCCGCTCCAGGTCGCGATGATGTCGTCGATCGCGTCGTGGCACTCGATCCGGCGGGCCAGATCGAACGACCGCATGGTGTCGTCGAAACCGGCCAGGTGGTCGCACAGCGCCTGCCAGGCAGCGTCGCTGTCGACGGTGATCGCGACCCACCGGTCGTCGCCTTGACAGCGATAGACCCCCTGGGGTGCGGCGTCGGGCGCGCGGTTCGACGAGCCGTCGAGCACGGCACCGCTCTGGTGGGCGAGAAGCTGGTCGCCGACGATGGCGACGGTCGCTTCGAACTGGGCGACCTCGATCGTCTGGCCAGCCCCGTCATCGGCGCACGCTCGGTCCCACAGAGCGATCAAGAGGGCGCTGGTGGCGTGCAACCCGGCGATCGGGTCGGGCCAGGCGACGCCGCCCTTCCACGGCCGCTGGTCGGCGTAGCCGATCAGCGATGACAGCCCGGCGTGGGAGTCGACCGACGACCCGAAGGCCAGCCAGTGCTCTGCCGGTCCGCTCCGCCCGTAACCGGGCATGGTCACGTAGACGGCGGCCGAGTTGAGCTCGTGGAGTCGATCTTCGTCGAGGCCGAAGTGAGGCATGACCCGGGAGCTGAAGTTCTCGATGACGACATCGGCCCACGGGACGAGACGCTCGAAGGTCGCGATGCCCTCCGCGGTGGCCAAGTCGAGAGCGAGGGATCGCTTGCCGAGCGAGAACTTCAGCAAGTGGCCGTTGCGGTTCCACTGGCAGTCGCCCTGCTCGTTATCCGGGTAGTAACGAGTGGCGGCGATCAGCGAGTCGGGGAGTTGACGTGGCCCGCGTCCCCACGGCGCCTCGACCCAGACCACATCGGCGCCGAGCTCGGCCAGCATCCGCGTGGCGAGCGGACCGGCCCACACCCGGGTCAGGTCGAGCACCTTCAGCCCGGCGAGAGGGCCGTGCTCAGCGAAGTGGGCCATCATCGACTCTGCGGGGGGATCCCACGTGCCCTGCCGTCTGCCGTCGCTGCCAACCGAGGCCGGCCGATCAGGCTGTCGCCAACGGTGGCCGCTCATTCGGAACGGCGGCCCGGGGGCTCGGCGGACACCGTCGGCTGCCGGCCGCCAGTAGTCCCGGTCGGCGAGGTGGGGATCGTCGAGGAGCTGCTGCATCGTCGAGACCGGGGCGGCCGGCACCCGGACGGCTTGGAGCAGGTCGACGATGTCGTCGGTGTTGCGCTCCGCCAGCCAGGGCATCAAGGCGTCGTCGAGAACGTGAGGCAGCACTTGGAAGTCCAGCGGCGAGGTGATGTCCGACCGGTCGAGGAGGTCCGCGAGCCCGGTGACGTCGAGCAGGCGCTCCACCTGATCGGCGGCAGGGGCGGAGACGCAGACCCACCCGTCGGCGCTGGGGTAGATCGAGTTCGGCTGGCCCTGGCCGGTGAACCGATTCCCCATCCGCCGGAGGGTGTCGCCACCGAGGGTGTAGCGGAGGAAGGTGAACTGGTGGAGACTCACCATGGCGTCGGTGTGGCTGACCTCGACCACTTGGCCCTTGGCGGTGCGGCGACGGACCCAGAGCGCGGCCATCGCCCCGATGAACCCGAACAAGCCCGTGGCGTAGCGTGGCTGGTCGGCAGGACCCCGCAACGGCTCCCGGTCCGGGTCACCGTAGAGGTACAGATGACCGCCGACGGCGTAATCGATCAGGTCCGAGCTCTTCCACTCGGCGTAGGGGCCCGAGGAGCCGAACGGTGAGAGCTGTACGTGGACGAGGTCGTCGCGGCCGACCCCCGTTGGCGAGACCGGCCCGTCCGCCGAGCTCTCGATGAGCACGTCGGCTTCGGCCAGCAGCCCTGCCGGCCACGCGTCGACCGGTCGCTTGCCGACGTCGACGTAGGCGCTCTGATGGGGTGGCAGCTCGCTGGGGCCGACGAGCACCACCTCGGCCCCATGGTCGGCGAACAGCTTGCCGCAGTAGCCGCCGGCCAGTGAGCCGGCGATCTCGACGACGACCAGATCCCCGAACCGCTTCACGCCCGTGACGAGACCGTGAGGTCGTCCCCGCTCACGCCGGCTCCGGCGGGCCGGCGATCGGCTCGGCTTGCGAGACGCTCGGCTCAGAGCCGGTGCTATCGATCGCGTCGACGGGCATCGGGCCGCCGGCGGCGCTGGTCTTCTTCATCCTGCGCCGCAGTCTACGTTGGGTGGCCGCCACCGGATCGAGGCTGTCCCGCAGCGAGTCGCCGAGGGCGTTGAACGCGAGCACCGAGAATGTGATCGCGAGACCGGGTATGTAGATCTGGTACCAGGGGGCGACTCGAAGGAAGCGGGCGGACTTGCTCAGCATCCCGCCCCAGCTGGCGTTCGGCAGCTGGTTTGCGAGGCCGAGGAAGCTGAGCGCCGCTTCGGCGAGAAAGGCCACGGCGAGCAGGAGGGCGGACTGGACGATGACCGGCTGGATGGCGTTGGGGAGGATGTGACGGGTGATCGTTCGGAACGGCGAGCTGCCGAACTGCACGGCGGCGTCGACGTAGAGCCGGTGCTTCGACGCCAGCACCTGGCCTCGGAGCAGGCGGGCGATGATCGGTGAGAAGATCACCCCGACCGCGATCATGGCGTTGGTGAGGCCCGGTCCGAGAGCGGCGATGATCCCCACCGACATGACGATCGCCGGAAAGCTGAGCATGGTGTCGACGATCCGCATGAGCACATTGTCGGCGAACCCCTCGAGGAAGCCAGCGGCCAACCCGACCGGCACGCCGATCAGCAGAGCGACGAACACGGCGAGGAAGGACGCATACATCGAGGCCCGAGCTCCGAAGATCAGGCGGCTGAGGATGTCGCGCCCCACGTCATCGGTTCCCAGCCAGAACTCGGCCGTCGGCCCTTCGAGGAAGCGGGTCGGGTCCTGCTCGGCCGGGTCGTAGGGGGCGAGCAATGGGGCGAACAAGGCCATCACGACCATCAGCACGAGCCAGGTGGTCGCGATCTTGGCCCTCGTGTCGGCCCAGAGCCAATCGAGCCGGGCGGCGAGCACGCCCTGCAGTCTGCCCACGCCGGATTCGTCGATCGGGTTGGTCGCCATCAGCGGATCCTCGGGTCGATGATGCGGTACGAGATGTCGACCAGCAAGTTGGTCAGGATCACGACGAGCACGAACGTCAGGACGACACCCTGGATGACCGGGAAGTCCTTCTGCAGGGCCGCCCCGACGACCTGCCCTCCCATGCCCGGGATGGCGAAGACCGATTCGAGGACCACGGTGGCCCCGAGCGAGGTGTTGATCAGCAAGCCGAGCACGGTGACGAACGTGACGCCAGAGTTGCGTAGGGCATGCTTCCAGACGATCAAGCTCCGACGGATGCCCTTGGCTCGGTGGGTCCGTATGTAATCGGACTGAAGCGCTTCGATCATCGCCCCCCGCATCTGGCGCGACACGGTGGCCAGCCCGCCGGTGGCGATGACGAACGCCGGGAGGAAGGTGTGGCGGATCGCACCCCAGAAGTCCTCCGTGATGCTGGTGAACCCGATCGCAGGGAACCAGTCGCGGTTGACCGCAAAAGCGGCCACGAGGATCAATGCCAACCAGAAGTTCGGAACCGAGACACCGAGCACCGACACACTGCTGATCGTCCTGTCGGTGGCGGTGTCGGCCCGGCTGGCGGCCCAAACGCCGAGGGGTAACCCGATCAAGACCGAGAGGATCAGCCCACCGATGACGAGCTGAACGGTGACGGGCAACGTCCGCTTGATGGTGGTGCTGACGTCCTCGAAGGTGTGGATGGACGTCCCGAGATCACCCCGGACGGCATCGGACAGCCAGTTCCAGTACTGGACGAGCAGCGGGTCGTTCAGACCGAACTCCTCCCGCACCTCGGCCAGGCGCTCTTCGGTGATCTCCTCGCCCAGGTAGGCGATGGCCGGATCGGCCGGGCCGAGGTGCGACAGCACGAAGACCATGAAGGTTGCGAGCAGCAAGGTCGGCAGGACCGTGACCGCTCGGGAGCCGATCAGCTTCAGCATGTCTGCATGGTCTCCCACTCGGGGAGCGGCGCCAGCCGCTCGGCTGCGGCCGGCGCGCTCCACCGGCGGGGCTCGAGCCCCGCTTCTACCCCTCGAGCCAGACGAACTGCATCTGGATCTTGCCGTACAGATTCAACTGATGCCCCTTCACCGTCGGCGCCTGCGGCTCGACGTTGGTGTGGTGCCAGAGCGGGACCCACGCAAGGTTCTCCACGAGACCGACCCGGAACGCTTCGGAGTAGGCGGCCGCTCGCTCGGTCTGATCGGCGCTGGCGGTGCCCGCAGCGACGAGCTCGTCGAGGCCCTCCACCCCGACGTCCGCGTAGTTGTAGAACGACTCGCTGCCGAGCAAGGCCGTCGTGGTCTGGCTGGGGTCGGGGCGTCCGCTCCAGCCCGAGCAGTAGACGTCGAACTCGCCATTCTCGAAGAAACCGGCGTTGGCGGCGCTGCCCTCCAGGATCGATGCATCGACCCTGAACCCGGCGTCGGCAACGCTGGCCTGGATGACCTCGGCCTTGCGCTCCTCGTGCGGGTTGAGCCACATCACCATCTTGATGTCGACCCCGTCGGCGAAGCCGGCATCGGCGAGGAGCTGCTTGGCCCCTTCGATGTCGTACTGGTTGTGGGGCACGAGGCTGGCGTCGTAGGCCCAGTGCTCGGGCGGCACGATCAGGTAGGCCGGCTCGGCAAAGCCGAAGTGGAGGACCTCGTTGAGGCCCTCCTTGTCGATCGACTGCGCCCACGCTCGCCGCACGTTGACATCGGCGAAGGGCGAGTCCAGCTTGTTCATGTAGCACCCGTCCATGCCCTGGGCCGGACCGGTGAGGAACTCGATCCGATCGTCGCCCTCGAGCGGGGCGACCTTCGACGTGTCGCCCAGGAACGACATCATGTCCAGCTCGCCGGCCAGGACGCCGTTGATCGCCGCCTCCTCGTCCTCGATGAACACCCACTCGATGCCGTCGAGGTAGGGCAGGCCCTCCTGCCAGTAGTCCGGGTTGCGCTCGAGCACCAGATTGTCACCCGGGGCGTAGCTGACGAGCTGGAAAGCGCCGGTTCCGACCGGTGTGGTGTCGAGCCGCTCCTCCTCGGCGGCGAGGGCGGCCTCCATCGACACCATCATCCCGGCCCGATCCGACAGGATGCCGATCAGGCCCGTGTCGGGACGGTTCAGGTTGAGCTGGACGGTCAGGTCATCGATCACCTCGACCGAGTCGATCGAGGCCAGGTTGTTGGCCACCGTGGTCACCGGGTGGTTCTGGCCTCGCTCGATGTTGAACTTCACCACCTCGGCGTTGAACGGTGAGCCGTCGTGGAACGTCACGCCCTCCCGGAGGTTGAACACGAGCGTGGTGTCGTCGACGAACTCCCAGTCCGTTGCCAGGCCCGGCGTGGGGTTCAGGGTGTCGAACTCGAAGTGTGTCAGTCGGTCGTACATCGTGTAGAGCACGTGGTGATCACCGCCCGACGAGCCCGTGTGGGGATCGAGCGACGTTGGAGAGAACCCGTGCGAGATCCGGACCGTGCCCCCATAGGTCCCTCCCGGCAACGCAGCTCCCTCGAGCACGGCCGGGAGGTCGGCGGCGAGCTCGGCCCCACCCTCGGCGGGAGCTTCGCTGTCCTCCTCGGTACTCTCCTCCGACGCGCTCTCGGCCCCCTCTTCGGCAGTGGCTTCGCTCTCGGTCTCGCCGGAGCCTTCGTCGTCATCGTCCCCGCCGCACGCAGCGGCTACGAGGGCGAAGGTGAACAGCAGCGCGAGCAGCTTCCAGAGCGCGCTGCGGTGGCCAGCCCGGGACTCGGGTCTGGTGGTGGTTGGCTTCATGGTTGTTCCCCCTTTGGCAGGTTGTTCGTTCTGTTGCCGTCACGACGCCGTCGTGACGACCTCCTCCCGGCCCCGCAGATCGAGCTCGTCCGCGAAGTGGCAGGCCACCCATCGGTTGGGCGCTTGTTGTCGGAGTACTGGGACCTCGACGACGCACCGGTCGGTGGCATACCGACACCGGGTGCGGAAGACGCAGCCCGAGGGCGGCGATATCGGGCTCGGGATGTCGCCCTCGAGGATGATGCGCTCCCGTGTGCGGTGCATCGAAGGGAGGGCCTGCGGCTCGGCCGACAGGATCGCCTCGCTGTAGGGATGCTGTGGCTTCGTGATGACGTCGTCGGTCGGCGCCAGCTCCATCAACCGGCCGAGGTACATGACGCCGATCCGGCCGCTGACGTGGGCGACGACGCTGAGATCGTGGGAGATGAACAGGTAGGCGAGGCCCAGCTCCTGCTGCAGCCGGGCGAACAGGTTCAGGATGTCGGCC